>NZ_ATLN01000033.1:0-76279 GCF_000416195.1 Pseudomonas sp. CFII68 | reverse complement strand
GCGCTCAGGCCCGGACGACCGAGGTAACCCCGGGCCAGGCCCAGGCCGCCGATGCACAGCTCGCCCGGCACACCGGCCGGCACGGGATTGAGCTCGCTGTCGAGTATCCGGCACAGGACGTTGCCCAGGGGACGGCCGATCGGCGAGCGCTCGCCATCGGCCTCGGTGCAATGCCAATGGGTGACGTTGATCGCGGTTTCGGTCGGGCCGTAGCGGTTGTGCAATTGCACCGCCGGCAGTTGCGCCAACACCCGGTTGCGCAGTTCGGCGGGCAAGGCTTCACCGCCGGAGAACAACCGACGCAGGCTGTTGCAGCGCGCGCTCAGTGGCTCATCGACAAACAGGCTGAGCAACGGCGGCACGAAGTGCAGCGTGGTGACGCCAAACTGCTGCACCAACTGGGCGATGCGGTGTGGGTCACGGTGCTCTCCGGGGCCGGCCAGCACCAGTTGGCTGCCGGTGATCAGCGGCCAGAAGCACTCCCAGACCGACACGTCAAAACTGATCGGCGCTTTTTGCATCAGCACATCGCTGGCGTCCAGCCCGTAGGTCGCTTGCATCCATTGCAGGCGCTCGGCCAGGGCCGCGTGGGTGTTGCCGACGCCTTTGGGCTGACCGGTGGAGCCGGAGGTGTAGATCACGTAGGCCAGGTGATCGCCGTGCAGGTGCAGGCCCGGCGGATTGCTTGGCCATTGCTCCAGGTGCAGGGCGTCCATGGCGATGACACTGACGCCGTCGCACGCCGGCAACCGTTCGAGCAGCGCGGTTTGGGTCAGCAGCAAGTCGACGCCACTGTCGTGGAGCATGTAGGCCAGGCGTTCGGCCGGGTAGTCCGCATCCAGCGGCACATAGGCACCGCCGGCCTTGATGATGGCCAGCACACCAATGAGCAACTGCGGCGAACGCTCGGCGGCAATCGCCACGCACACGTCGGGGCCAACGCCCTTGTCCCGCAGGTAATGGGCCAGGCGATTGGCCTGGGTGTGCAGCTCGGCATAATCGAGTTGACCACCGTCCCAGCGCAACGCAGTGCGTTGTGGCGTGCAACGGGCCTGTTCGTTCAACAGCTCCGGCAGCCATTGGCTGGCCGGCACGCACGGGGCTGCGCTCCATTGCTGCTGTTGGCGGTGTTCATCGGCGGCCAACAACGGCACATCGCCGATGGCTTGTTGCGGATCGGTACAGACCGCCCGCAACAGGTTGCAGTAATGCGCTGCCAGCCGCTCAATGGTCGCCGCCTCGAACAGTTCGTCGGCGTAGTCGAACGACAGCGTCAGCCGGCCGTTGCGATCTTCTTCGCTGTGCAGTTGCAGGTCGAACTTGGCTTCACGGCTGTGCCACGGCAACGCCTCGGCCAGCAACCCCGGCAGGCGCCGCAAGGCACTCAAGTCACGCTGCTGGTGGTTGAACATCACCTGGAACAGGCCTTGCTCGCGCGCCTCGGGAAACGCTTCGAGCAATTGTTCGAACGGCAAGTCCTGGTGAGCCTGGGCACCGAGCGTGGCTTCCCGGGCCTGGGCCAGCAGAGCAGCGAATGGCTGACGTGAATCGACCTGCCCGCGCAGCACTTGGGTGTTGATGAAGAAGCCGATCAGCCCCTGGGTTTCCAGGCGCGGACGGTTGGCGTTGGGCACGCCAATGCGGATGTCGGATTGGCCGGTGTAACGCTGCAACAGCGCCTGGAAGGCTGCCAGCAACAGCATGAACGGTGTCGCGTCATGGGCCTGGGCCACGTGGCGCAGGGCCTCGCCGAGACCCTTGTCCAGGCGCAGGCTATGCCGCGCGGCACTGCGCTGGCGTTGAGCGCTGCGTGGGTGATCCGTGCCCAGCACCAGGGCCGATTGTTCCGCGCCCAGTTGCTGCTTCCAATAGCTCAGTTGGTGCTCGGCTTCGCCTTGGGCGAGCCACTGGCGCTGCCAACTGCCGTAATCGGCGTATTGCAAGGGCAACGGCGCCAGACCGGCGACCTGGCCTTGGGATGCAGCGGCGTACAGCCGGGAAAACTCTTCGACCAACACGTTCATCGACCAGCCGTCGGCGATGATGTGGTGCAGGGTCACCAGCAGCTGATGGTCATCCTCGTCGAGACGCAACAGGCTGACCCGCAGCAGTGGCCCCTTCTCCAGATCGAACGGCGTGGCCGCTTCGTCTTCTCGAACCTGCCGCGCCCGGGCTTCGCGCAAGTCGGCAGGCAGGTCGCCGAGATCGATGACATGCAGCTTGAACTCACCGGCCGGATCGACCTGTTGCAGGGCCACGCCATCCCGCTCCAGGAACCGCGTGCGCAGGGACTCATGACGCTCGATCAATTGCTGGAAACTGGCGCGCAACGCGTCTTCGTCCAGCTCGCCGCGCAGGTGCAAGGCGCCGGGAATATTGTAGGCATGGCTCGCCGGATCGAGCTGCCAGGTGATCCACAAACGGTTCTGGGCCAGGGATTGCGGCAACGCATCGTCGCGCGACAATGCGCTGATCGCGCCTTGAGGCTGGCCGCCGTCCTGTTGCTGGTTCGCCACCGCTGCGGCGAACGCGGCCAGGGTCGGGGCTTCGAACAGCAGGCGCAGGTTCAACTCCAGCCCCAGGGTTTCCCGTAGCCGTGCGATCACCTGGGTGGCGGCGATGGAGTTACCGCCCAGCAGAAAAAAATGATCGTCAGCCTGGACTTGCTCGACCTGCAACTGCTCCTGCCAGATTTGGCCGATGAGCGTTTGCAGCTCGGAGGACGGCGCAGACTCGTCAGCGCCTTCTGCCTCGGCTGACGGGAACCGTGCATAACTGTCCAAGCTGCCGTCGGCCAATCGACTGCGGCACGCCGAGCGCTGCAACTTGCCGCTGGAGGTCTTGGGCAACGCGCCGGGATTGAGCAGCACCACCACGCTCGGGGCTTGCTGGCAGGCCTCGGCCACGGCCTGGCGAATGGCTTTGATCAAGGCTTCGGGCGGGAGGATTTTCTGCACGCTGCGGCTGATTTCCGCAGCGATGCCGATGCCTTCCTCGCCGCCATCGTTGACCGCGAACGCGGCCACGCGGCCCTTGCGCACCACCTCCACTTCGCGCTCGATGGTTTGCTCGATGTCCTGGGGATAGAGGTTATGCCCGCGCACGATCAGCAGGTCTTTCAGGCGACCGGTGATGAACAGCTCGCCGTCACGCAGGAAACCCAGGTCACCGGTACGCAGCCAGGTCCGGCCATCGTGCTGGACAAAGGTCTGGGCGCTGGCTTCGGGGTTGCGCCAGTAGCCCAGGGCAATGCTCGGGCCGGCGGCCCAGACTTCACCGACCTGATGGTCGACCAGTGGCTGCAACGTAGCGGGCTCGACGATCAGCACGGCGTGCCCGGGCTGGCTGACACCGCAACTCATCACCGCACTGCCCTGCCCCGGCTCGGCACGGTTTTGCGCCAGGGCCGCGTCATCGACCCGCAGCGAAGGAATGCCGTGGCGGCGTGGCGTGCCGGCGACGAACAAGGTCGCTTCGGCCAGGCCGTAGGAGGCCATGAAATTGTCCGACGTGAAGCCGCACGGGGCGAACTTCTCGGCAAAACGCTCCAGGGTGTCGAGGCGGATCGGCTCGGAGCCGGAATAGGCCACGCGCCAGCCGCTCAGGTCGAGACGCTGCAGGGCCGAGTCACTGACCCGCTCGCTGCACAGCCGATAGGCGAAGTCCGGGCCACCGCTGATGGTGCCGCCGTATTCGCTGATCGCTTCGAGCCAACGCAGGGGCCGGGCCAGGAAGTAGGCCGGCGACATCAATACGCAGGGGACGCCGCTGAACACCGGCTGCAACAAGCCGCCAATCAGACCCATGTCGTGGTACAGCGGCAGCCAGCTGACGATGACGTCATCGGGGTTCAGGTCGATGCCGAAGCCATGACGGATCAGCAATTCGTTGGCCACCAGGTTGCCGTGGCTGACCTGCACGCCCTTGGGCAACGCGGTGGAGCCGGAGGTGTATTGCAGGAAGGCAATGTGATCGTCCTGCAGCGTCGGCATCTGCCATTGCCCGGCGCGGGCCGGGTCGAGGGTATCGACGCACAACACCGGCGGTGCCGATTCGATGGCCTGCAACGGCTCGCACAGATCGCTACTGGTGAGCAACAGGCGCGGTTCGGCGTCGGCAATGATCGACAGCAAGCGCTCCTGATGATGGCGACGGGCGGACTCCGGCGGATAGGCCGGCACGGCAATCACCCCGGCGTAGAGGCAGCCAAAGAACGCCGCGACGTAATCCGGGCCACTGGGAAACAGCAGCACGGCACGATCCCCCAGCGCCGCTTCGGCCTGCAAGGCGGCGGCGATGGTCCGGGCGCGCAGGTCCAGGTCGCGATAACTCAACACCACACCCTGCCCAGGGGTGTCGGCAAGGAAGCGCAGGGCCACCCGGTCCGGCGTCAACGCGGCGCGGCGCTGGAGGGCATGAGCCAGGGTGCTGGGGAGTTCGAACGCGTCGGTCATGGGGTTTCCTGCCTGGATTCGGCTTGCAAGTTGTCACCCATGGGAACGGATAGCAGCGGCAAATAATTAGTCGGAGCGCCTGCTCACCGAAGCATCCGGCAGCCAGGCGCCGCGGCAATGGGTCGCGGGACCGAGACTGGACTTTATTGAAGCAATAATTCTTCTTCTCAATTGACAATCATTATCATTAAGCCTAATTTGGCGCTCGATGTGTAGGACGGGGCCGGCATCCGGACGTCCTGCTAACTTTTTGCAGCAAGGTGAATTCCATGACGGAACAAGTATCCACAAGCAGGTGCGACTCACCGTTACTCCAGGCATTCGTGGACAACCGATTGATCCTGGTCAAGATCGCGGCGCGCATTACCGGCTGCCGCTCCCGCGCGGAAGATGTGGTGCAGGACGCGTTTTTCCGGCTGCAATCGGCACCGCAGATCACCTCCTCGTTCAAGGCCCAGCTCAGCTACCTGTTCCAGATCGTGCGCAACCTGGCGATCGACCACTACCGCAAGCAGGCGCTGGAACAGAAATACTCGGGGCCGGAAGAGGAAGGGTTGAACGTGGTGATCCAGGGTGCTTCGCCAGAAACCTCCCATATCAACTTCTCCACGCTGGAGCACATCGCCGACGCGCTGACCGAATTGCCCAGCCGCACCCGCTATGCCTTCGAGATGTACCGCCTGCACGGCGTGCCACAGAAGGACATCGCCAAGGAACTGGGCGTCTCGCCGACCCTGGTGAACTTCATGATCCGCGATGCCCTGGTGCATTGCCGCAAGGTGTCGGGGGTTCGAGGAGATACCTTCGCCCGGCGGTGATATGTCAGTTCCGACCCCATCGCGGGCAAGCCTTGCTCCCACAGGTTTTTCTGGCAGGCAGATAGTGTATGAAGCCCCGGGGCCTGTGGGAGCAAGGCTTGCCCGCGATGGCGGCCTGTTAACCACCACCTGCCCCATGCCAAACCTCACATCAACCCACACCGATCAAAAAACCGCTCACGCCCCAGGATCATCAGCGCCGCGCGCTTGTGGGGGAAGTCGAATTCCTTTTCACAATGGAAGCACTGGTTGTGCAGGTGCCCGATCATCCGGGCATTGTCGGCCCGGGGCTCGGCGACCACGCGCTGGGTGCGCGGATCGTCCAGGAACAAGTAATGCACCAGCGCCGACAGCCAACTGGCCACCTTGTGCGGTCCCCGGTGTTGCTCTTCACCCACCAGCATGTGGATGCCGCGATCGTAGTTGCCGGCGTCATAGAACGGCGCGATCCGATCTTCCTTGGCCCAATAGGCTTCGAAATAAGCGAACGGCTGGTCATCGAAACAGCCGATCAGGGTCAAGACCCGGGGGTCGGCCTGCAGCTTGCCCAGGTACTCGCGATGCTGTTCCAGGCTGCCCTCCTCCTGCCAGAAACTCGCCACCCGCGGGCTGTTCTGCCAGCGGTTGAAACGCGTAAGGTCCTGCTCGATTTCCAAGGTGCGCAAGGACACCCAGGCCCCCAGCCGCGCATCGAAACGCCGGTACACCTCGCCACGGGGCTTGATGGGCCGACGTGGATGACGCTGGCCATTGGTGATGATCATGTGTTGCGGGTAACTGCCGTTGAACGACACTCCCAGCCAGGGCTGCGGCAATTGCCAGAACATCGTGCGCTCGCAAACGTATTCACCGGCACGTTCAGTGACCGTCAACAAACCGCTGAGCAAGGCTTCGCCGGGGCGCTCGTCGAGGTGCCAGGTCAGGCGCTGGCAGTCGGGATCGCGAGCAAACAGCCAATAGCAGGCCGCCCACAGCGCCGGACCCACCGGTCGGTCGTTGATTTCCTGCAAGTGCACGTGCAACTCGGGACCGCGCGCAAGGCGCAGCCGGATCAGCGGCGCGCCTTCGAGCATCAGGCTCAGGTGGCGTTCGGTTTCATCGGCGCCGAGGCGACGGCCGCCGGGCAAGGGCAGCGTCGTCGGGTGATTGAAGTTGGACATGGGAGGGGCTCGCGTATTCGTCGGTAGTCAACGTGGGACGTGAGCCGGGGAGGGAAATTTAGTGTCGCCTTCAATGGGAATGCGTGGGCACCAGTTGGATCTGGTAGGGCTGGAAAATCTTCAACAACTGACCGTTATCCCGCAGCGTTTGCAGCAACTGGGCAAACGCTTCACTGGAAATGGGCGCCTGTGGCCGGATCAGCGCGTAATGGTGGTAAACCTGATCGATACGCTCGGACACCAGCAATTGCGGGCCGACGTCCGGATTGCGCAACACGTAATCGTTGAGGTACGAACGGGTCACCAGGGCGATATCCGCCCGTCCTCGCAACACCATCAACAGGTTGCTGTCGTGGGAATACGTCAGCGTGGCGTTGTATTGGCCGGCGAGGAACTTGGGGTCGGCGTTGAATTCGGCAAAGGCGTAGTGATAACCGCTGAACAGGGCCAGGCGCTTGCCCCCGAGGTCAGTGAAATAACTTTGCTGTCGATCCGGCTGGCGCTGGGCGACGAAGACTTCCGCATCCTCCAGGCCCATGTCCACCGAGGTGTGCGGCACATCTTGCCAGCCCCACTCGGGGTTCTCGAAAATCGCCATGTCGACCCGACCCTGCTTGAAATCATTGAAGCGGCGCGGGATCGACGTCGGCACCAATACGAACTGGTAGTCGGTTTGCGACTGGTTCAAGGCCTCCACCATTTGCGGCAGCAGGCCGGTGTCGGCGCCGTTTTCGGGACGAACGGTATAAGGCGGAAAATGCGCAGCACCGATCCGCACCAGTTGCGCCGCCTCGGTCGGCAACGCCAGGAAAACGGCCAGAGCAGCCAGCAGCAGACGCGAGGTCATCCTCATCGGCGAAAACGTCAAGATAACCCACTCCCCAAAAGTCCCATCAATAACAATCAAGCTAGGCGGTTTCAGCCACTTAGCCAGCCACACGGTCATTTAAGGCATTGCTCGATTATTGTTTTTCTTCAAGCACCAGGATCAGGGCTTGCTCGGCCAGCTCATCAAGGCTCAGGCTGCCTTCGGCGCGAAACCAGGTGGTGGTCCAGGACAACGCTCCCGTGAGGAACCGCCGGGTAATGAACACGTCACCGCGAATATACCCGGCCTCCTTGGCCTGGCCCAGGACCTCGAGCCACAAGTCTTCATAAATATCACGCAGGGCCAGCACGTACCGCTGCCCTTCCTGCGATAGCGAACGCCATTCATAGACCAGCACCGCCATGGCCTCGCCGGTGCCGCCCATGATCGACTGCAATTCGCAGCGGATCAGCGCCAATACCCGCTCACGCACGCTGTCGGCCTCGGCCAGGGCGGCGCGCATCAATGCGGTGTTGTAGCGGATGGTTTCTTCCATCACCGCCCGCAGGATTTCGTCCTTGCTCTTGAAATGGTGAAAGATGCTGCCTGACTGGATGCCCACGGCACTGGCCAGGTCGCGCACCGTGGTGCGCTCGAAGCCTTTGTTGCGAAACAGGTGGGCGGCGGTCTGGAGCAGTTTGCCGCGAGCACTGTCCGGGTCGGTCAGTTGCCCGTTGTCGACCAGCTCCCGCATCACGCCCAGGGCTTTTTGCTCGTCCACCCATTCTCTCCTACAGTCGATCAACCCACGCGCGAGCATTGCACACCAAATCATCAGTGGCGCGGGCAATTTAAGCTGACCGAGGCAACCAAGCAAGCGCTCGGCCAGAAGAACCAGCGGCCGTTTACAAACCAAGCGCTTGCTTGGTAGTCTCGAGCCACCTTTGCCGGAGGGAACGCCATGCCCAAAACGATCCGTATCGGTTGCGCCAGCGCCTTCTGGGGCGATACCTGTACTGCGGCGGCGCAACTGGTCGAGGGCGGGGCGCTGGATTACCTGGTATTCGACTACCTGGCCGAGGTGACGATGTCGATCATGGCGGGAGCGCAGCTGAAGGATTCTTCAAGCGGCTATGCCACGGACTTCATCGAGGTCCTCACACCGCTGCTACGGCGTTTGCATGACGATGGGGTGCGCGTGATCAGCAACGCCGGCGGGGTCAATCCCCAGGCTTGCGCGAAGGCCCTGCAAGCCGCCTGCGACCAGGCGGGCGTGCCGTTGAAGATCGCCGTGCTGCTGGGTGATGACCTGCAACCGCAATTCGAACGGCTCGCCGCCCAGGGCATCCGTGAAATGTTCAGTGGCGAGCCCCTGCCGCCCGCGTGCGTGTCCATCAACGCCTACCTCGGCGCGCCCGGCATCGTCGAGGCGTTGCGCCTGGGGGCCGATGTCGTGATCACCGGCCGCGTGGTGGACAGCGCCGTGGTCAGCGCCGCCCTGGTGCATGAATTCGGCTGGGCCTGGGACGATTACGACCGATTGGCCCAGGCCGCATTGGCCGGGCACCTGATCGAGTGCGGCGCCCAGTGCACGGGCGGCAACTTCACCGACTGGCAGCAAGTCCCGGGTTATGAACACATCGGCTTTCCCATCGTCGAGGTCAGCGCCGACGGCCAGTTCACGGTTACCAAAACCGAAGGCAGCGGCGGATTGGTCACGCCATTGACCGTCGGCGAGCAGTTGCTCTACGAAATCGGCGACCCGCAAGGCTATCTGTTGCCGGACGTGATCTGTGATTTCAGCCAGGTCAGGTTGATCCAGCAAGGCAAACACGCCGTGCGCGTCCACGGCGCCAAGGGCTTGCCGCCCACCGATCAATACAAGGTCAGCGCCACCTGGCCGGACGGCTGGCGCTGCACCGCCACCTGCCTGATCGCCGGCATTGATGCGGTGGCCAAGGCTGAACGGGTCAGTCAGGCAATCGTCGCCAAGACCTCGCAGATGTTCATCCAGCGTGGCTGGCGGCCCTATAGCGAAGTGAACATCGAACTGCTGGGCAGCGAAGCTACTTACGGCCAGCACGGCCAGCGCCGGGACAGCCGTGAGGTGGTGATCAAGCTGGCGGTTCGGCACCCGGAGAAACAGCCGCTGGTGCTGTTTTCCAGGGAGATCGCCCAAGCCGCCACCGGCATGGCGCCGGGGCTGACGGGGCTGGTCGGTGGCCGGCCGACGGTGTCGCCGTTGATTCGTCTGTTCTCGTTCCTGATCGACAAAGCCACTTGCCGGCTCGACATCGAACTCGACGGCCAGCGTCACCCTTGCCCCCTGCCCACTTTCGCATCGCTGCACACCGTCGATCTGCCGGTCGCCCCGGATGTGCCCAAACCCCAGGGCCGGGCCGATGCCAGCGTGCCGCTGGTCAAACTGGCGGTGGCGCGCTCCGGCGACAAGGGCAACCACAGCAACATTGGCGTGATCGCCCGTGAACCCGAATACCTGCCCTGGATCGCCGAAGCGCTGACGCCGGAGGTGATGGTCGACTGGATGAGCCACGTGCTCGACCCGCGGTTGGGCCGGATCGAACGTTGGTACCTGCCGGGCACCCACAGTTTGAATTTCCTGCTGGAAAATGCCCTCGGCGGCGGCGGTGTCGCCAGCCTGCGCATCGATCCCCAGGGCAAGGCGTTCGCCCAGCAGTTGCTGGAAATTCAGATTCCGGTGCCGCAACACATTGCTGATCAGGTCAACTCCTGTGGCGAGGGGATTTATCCCCGCTGGGGCGCGAAGCGGCCCTAAGTGCGTGCGACCTGGTGTGTCAGGCAAATTGAGTTGACTGCTTTGGGGGCTGCTTCGCAGCCCAGCGGGGATAAATCCCCTCGCCACAGGGTTTTGCGCTAATCCGTTCGAGCACGAGGAGTTTGCATGCCAGTCATCGAATCGCACCTTGATCCCCACAGCGCTGACTTCACGCGCAACCACGCGGCGATGCTGGCCGGCGTCGAACATTTGCGCCAGCTCGAACAGGCCGTGCTGGAGAAAGCCGCCCAGGCCCAGGGCAAGTTCGACCAGCGCGGCCAACTGTTGCCGCGCCAGCGTTTGAACTTGCTGCTCGACCCCGGCGCGCCGTTCCTCGAGCTGGCGAGCCTGGCCGGCTACAAACGCCATGACGACAAGGACGGCAGCCAGGCCGGCGGCGGCCTGATCGCCGGGATCGGCTACGTGTCCGGGGTTCGGGCGTTGGTGGTGGCCAACAACAGCGCAATCAAGGGCGGCACGATTTCCCCCAGCGGCTTGTACAAGACTCTGCGCCTGCAACAGATCGCCATGGAAAACAAACTGCCGGTCATCACCCTCGCCGAAAGTGGCGGCGCCAATCTCAATTACGCCGCGCAGATTTTCGTCGAAGGCGCGCGCTGCTTCGCCAACCAGGCGCGCATGTCGGCCATGGGCCTGCCGCAGATCACCGTGGTGCATGGCTCGGCCACGGCCGGTGGCGCCTATCAGCCGGGTTTGTCGGATTACGTGGTGGTGGTGCGCGACAAAGCGCGGCTGTTCCTGGCCGGGCCGCCGTTGCTCAAGGCGGCGACCGGCGAAGTGGCCAGCGAGGAGGAACTGGGCGGTGCGCAGATGCATGCGCAGGTGGCGGGCACCGCCGAATACCTGGCCGAGAACGACGCCGACGGCGTGCGCCTGGCCCGGGAGATTCTCAGCCTGCTGCCCTGGAATGCACAACTGCCGCCGCAGCCCGAACGGAGCTGGACGGACCCGCTCTACCCTGCCGAAGAATTATTGGGACTGATCCCCGACGACCCGAAGAAACCCTATGACGTGCAGGAAATCATCGCCCGCATCGCCGACGGCTCGAATTTCCTGGCCTTCAAAAGCGAGTTCGACGCCCAGACGATTTGCGGCCACCTGCACATTCGCGGACATGCCTGTGGCTTGATCGGCAACAACGGACCGATCACGCCCCAAGGCGCCAGCAAGGCCGCGCAGTTCATCCAGTTGTGCGACCAGAGCCGTACGCCGCTGCTGTTTTTGCACAACACCACCGGGTTCATGGTCGGCACCGAGTCGGAGCGACAAGGGGTGATCAAACACGGCGCCAAGATGATTCAGGCGGTGGCCAATGCCCGAGTGCCCAAGCTGACCGTCGTGGTGGGCGGCTCCTACGGCGCCGGCAATTACGCGATGTGCGGCCGTGGGCTGGACCCACGCTTCATCTTCGCCTGGCCCAACAGCCATACGGCGGTGATGGGCGGTGCCCAGGCCGGCAAGGTCCTGCGCATGGTCACCGAGGCCACGCAGATCAAGAACGGCCTGACCCCCGACCCGAAGATGCTGGACCTGCTCGAGCAAACCACCGCGCAGAAACTCGACAGCCAGTCCACCGCCCTCTACGGCAGCGCCAGCCTGTGGGACGACGGGCTCATCGACCCGCGCGACACCCGCACTTTGCTGGGCTTGCTGCTGGACATCTGTCACCAGGCCGAGCAGCGGCCACTGCAAGCCAACAGCTTCGGCGTGGCCCGTTTCTGAGGACGCTCCACGGCTCACAGGAGAACACTAAACATGATCTTCACCCAGGAACACGAAGCGCTGCGGTGCACCGTTCGCCAGTTTGTCGACCACGACATCAACCCTTACGTCGACGAATGGGAGAAAGCCGGGCGTTTTCCCATCCACGAGGTTTTCCGCAAGGCCGGCGAGCTGGGCCTGCTGGGCATTTCCAAACCAGCTGCCTTCGGCGGCATGGGCCTGGACTACAGCTATTCGATCGTCGCGGCCGAGGAATTTGGCACCATTCATTGCGGCGGCGTGCCCATGTCCATCGGCGTCCAGACCGACATGTGCACCCCGGCCCTGGCCCGTTTCGGCTCCGATGAGTTGCGTGAAGCGTTCCTGCGCCCGGCCATACGCGGCGAACAGGTCGGCTGCATCGGCGTCTCGGAGGTCGGCGCCGGCTCCGACGTCGCCGGGCTCAAGACCACAGCGCGCAAGGACGGCGACGACTACGTCATCAACGGCAGCAAGATGTGGATCACCAATGCACCCAGCGCCGATTTCATTTGCCTGCTGGCCAACACCTCGGACGACAAGCCCCACGTCAACAAATCGCTGATCATGGTGCCGATGCACAGCCCCGGCATCAGCCTCGGCCAGCACCTGGACAAACTCGGCATGCGCAGCTCGGAAACCGCCCAGGTGTTTTTCGACGACGTGCGAGTGCCACAACGCAATCGCATCGGCCAGGAGGGCGCCGGGTTCATGATGCAGATGCTGCAGTTCCAGGAAGAACGCCTGTTCGGCGCGGCCAACATGCTCAAGGGCCTGGAGCATTGCATCGACAGCACCATCGCGTACTGCAAGGAACGCAAGACTTTCGGCGCGGCCCTGATCGACAACCAGGTGATCCACTTTCGCCTGGCGGAACTGGCCAGCGAGATCGAATGCCTGCGGGCGCTGGTCTACCAGGCCACCGAGCAGTACATCAACGGCCAGGACGTCACGCGGCTGGCGTCGATGGCCAAGCTCAAGGCCGGACGCCTGGCCCGGGAAACCACCGACAGTTGCCTGCAGTACTGGGGCGGCATGGGCTTCATGTGGGACAACCCGGTCGCCCGGGCCTATCGCGACGTGCGGCTGGTGTCCATCGGTGCCGGTGCGGACGAGATCATGCTGGGCATCATCTGCAAGCTCATGGGGATTTTGCCGGGGAAGCACAACTGAGTACATCGCCTGCCAGACCGCCATCGCGAGCAAGCTTTGCTCCCACAGGTGAATGCACTCACTGGGCATTGTGGGAGCAAAGCTTGCTCGCGATGAGGCCCAAACAGACACCACAAAAACCCAGGAATGAACCCCATGCCCGCCTTCAGCAAAATCCTCATCGCCAACCGCGGCGAAATCGCCTGCCGGATCCAGCGCACCGCCCAGGCCCTGGGCTATCGCACGGTGGCGGTGTTCAGCGAGGCCGACGCCGAGGCGCTGCACGTGCGCATGGCCGATGAAGCGGTGTTGATCGGCCCAGCCGCGGTGCAGCAGTCCTACCTCAACCCCTCGGCCATGCTCGATGCAGCCCGGCGCTGCGGGGCCGATGCGATCCATCCCGGCTACGGCTTTCTTTCGGAAAATGCCGGGTTCGCCAAGGCCTGCGAAGCGGCCGGCATCGTGTTCATCGGCCCCAGCCCCGAAGCCCTCGACCTGATGGGCAGCAAGCGCCGGGCAAAAATCGCCATGATTGAAGCCGGCGTTCCCTGCATCGCCGGTTACCAGGGCGCCGCCCAGGACGACGACACGCTGCAGCGCGAAGCCGGGCGCATTGGCTACCCATTGATGATCAAGGCCAGCGCCGGTGGCGGCGGTCGAGGCATGCGCCTGGTCCAGCGCGCCGAAGACCTGCTGGAGCAGTTACGCAGTGCGCGCTCGGAGGCCCTGCACGGTTTTGGCAACGACGAGTTGATCCTCGAACAGGCCTTGATCGATCCGCGGCATGTGGAAGTGCAGGTTTTCGGCGACCACCATGGCCAGCTGATCCATTTGGGCGAACGGGACTGCTCGATCCAGCGGCGCCACCAGAAAGTCATCGAGGAAGCGCCCTGCCCGGTCATGACCACTGATCTGCGCCAGGCCATGGGCGACGCAGCACTCAAGGCCGGACGCGCAGTGAATTATGTCGGTGCCGGGACCGTGGAGTTCCTGCTCGCTGCGGACGGTCGGTTTTACTTCCTGGAGATGAACACGCGCCTGCAGGTCGAACACCCGGTCACCGAGTTGATCACCGGCCTGGATCTGGTGGCCTGGCAATTGGACGTCGCCGCCGGCAGGCCGCTGCCCCTGCGCCAGGAGCAGGTGACGCTCAGCGGCCATGCCATGCAAGTGCGGCTGTACGCCGAGGACCCGGCGGCGGATTTCCTGCCCCAGACCGGGCGGCTGATCGGTTGGGAGCCGCCTATACAGGACGGCGTGCGAATCGACCATGGCCTGCTGGAGGGCCAAGCCATCACCCCGTTCTACGATTCGATGCTGGGCAAGCTCATCGTCCACGGTGCCACCCGTGAGGAGGCCCGGCGCAAGTTGTTGCGAGCGGTGGAAGATTGCGTATTGCTTGGCGTCCAGAGCAACCAGCGCTTGCTCGCCGGGTTGCTGGCACATCCGCGGTTCATCGACGGCGCCTTCGGCACCGATTTCATCGGGCAGCACTTAGCCAATCATGCGGCGCTCCGGTCCCTTGACCCCTCTGCCGAACAGCTCGCCATCGCCACCGCGGCGTTCTATCAGGCCTCGCAAGCACGGCATGCCCCGGGCATGGGCGGATGGCGCAACAGCCTCGGCGCGGCGCTGCATTATCGAATCGGCATCGGCGAGCACGACTGGGCGCTGAGCCTTGAGGCCAAAACCAACGGGACACTGCACATCCGCAGTGCCGGACGCTTGATCGAACTGAGGCTGCTCGACGCTGACGCGTATGGCGCAACGCTGATCATCGACGGGATTCGCCAGCGCCATGCCTGGCGCCTCGATGGCAATGATTTGTGGCTGTCTACCCGCCCCGGCGGCCTGCACCTGCAAGACCGAACCCACACCTCCATCGCCACCAAGGCCGGCCCCCGCGACGGCACGCTCAAGGCGCCCATGGACGGTGCCATTGTCGAGTTGCTGGTCAGCGAAGGCAGCACAGTGCGCCAAGGCCAACTGCTGATGGTGCTCGAGGCGATGAAAATGGAGCATCCACTCAAGGCAGGCATCGACGGGGTGGTCAGGCAATTGCAGGTCACGCGGGGTGACCAGGTGAAAAATCGCCAGGTTTTGTTGCGCGTTGAAACAGCCCACTAGTCGGATGCCGAGGGTTTGACTACGCTCAAACCCATCAGCACGCCGATACCGGGAACCCTGCAATGCCTCACTGGCTGGTGATTGATCTGGAGGCCACCACCGATGAAGGTGGCTGGCCGGTAACCGAAATGGAAATTATCGAAATCGGCGCCACGCTGGTGAATCGTGACGGTCGCGAGGTGGATCATTTCCAGCGCTTCGTGCGGCCCCAGAGGCGGCCGCTGCTCACGCCCTTCTGCCGCGAACTGACCCACATCACCCAGGCCAATATCGACAATGCCGCGCCCTTGACCGAGGTCTGGCCGGCGTTCGAGCGCTGGCTGGCGCCGTATCAGTCGAAGCTGGAAAGCTGGGTCAGTTGGGGCGATTACGACCGCAAGCAACTGCTTCAGGAATGGCAGCACCAGCAGTTGCACAGTGTCCTCGGCCAGGTGCCGCACATGAACCTCAAGCAACGCTTCGCCAAGGTCCGTCGACTGGAGCGACCGCTGGGGCTCAATGGCGCGCTGCAACTGGCTGGCCTGCAATTCTGCGGTCAACAGCACCGTGCGCTGGAAGACGCGCGCAACACCGCGCGGTTGTTGCCCCTGGTGCTTCCGGGTTGAACGCCTGCCACCTGCCGGTGCGGCAGATGACGAATGTTGCAGCCTTGTGCATACTGGCCGGCCTTTTCCAGCCCCTTTTTCGAGGAATCGCCCATGTTTAAAGTCAACGAGTACTTCGACGGCACCGTCAAGTCGATCGCTTTTGGCACTGCCGAAGGCCCTGCGACCATCGGCGTCATGGCACCGGGCGAATATGAGTTCGGCACGGCCCAACGGGAAATCATGCACGTGGTCTCCGGCGCCCTGACCGTGAAACTGCCTGACAGCACCGACTGGGAAACCTTCGAGGCCGGCAGCCAGTTCAATGTCCCGGCCAACAGCAAGTTCCAGCTCAAAGTGGCCGTCGATACCGCTTACCTGTGTGAGTACCGCGGCTGATTCTGTGGCATAGATACGCCGCTCATCTGTGGCGAGGGGATTTATCCCCGCTGGGCTGCGCAGCAGCCCCAAAAAGGCTGAACACAATCAGCCTGATACACAGAGGGCGGCAGGTCTGGGGCTGCTTCGCAGCCCAGCGGGGATAAATCCCCTCGCCACACATTTTTATTCACGGATCTTTTTATTCGAGCACTTCAACCGGCATGCCGACTTCAAGCCGACCGTTGCTGTCGTTGACCAGGTTCTGGCCGAACATCGCACCGTCCGGTGTCGAACGGTATTGCTGCAAGGTGGCAAAGGGTTCGCGATTCGGATCGCGTTCGCCGGTTTGCGGATCGACCGTGGTCATGATGCAGCGCGAGCATGGCTTGACCAGCCGGAACTCCACCTCACCGATACGAATGCGCTTCCAACCGTCCTCGGCAAACGCCTCGCTGCCCTCGATCACCAGGTTGGGACGAAAGCGCAACATTTCCAGCGAACGACCAACCCGGCTCGACAGGTCCTGCAAGGACGCCTGGCCAATCAGCAGCAGGGGGAAACCATCGGCAAAGGCGACCTTATCGTCGTCCTTGCCATAACCGGCGGCGGTGGTACGCGCCAGATCCACCGGTACATGCACCAGGCGGGTTGGATTGCCGATGAATTCGCTGACCCAGGCCGCGGCCTCGTCACCGGCATCCGGCACACGCAAGGTGTCACGCCAGATGGTCACCCCGCGTCGCTGTTCTTCCACCACGGGCGGTAGCGGCACGTCGACGGCGCCATGGCCCGGCGCGCTGAGCGTCAGGCCGCCCGCTTCGTTCCACAAGGCTGAGAGCTGGCTCATCTTCGCCACGGCGCGCTGGGTCAGGAAACGACCCGTGCCCTCATCCACCAGCATCCAGCGCCGATCACCGTCCAATCCCAGCTTGTCCAGCCCAATCCCTTGCAGGGGCTGGCCCTGGCCGGACTTCAACGGATACCGATACAGCGCGCTCAGCCGCAACATGGTCAACTTCCCTGGTGGCGAAAAAATGCCACCTTATACGAGCCGGCCATCGAAGCAAACCATCCTCGGCTTCAGTCGAGCATCAGCCGCTGACGCACCACGTCGACCAGCTTGTCCGGCTGGAATTTGGAGAGGAAGTTGTCGCACCCGACCTTCTTGACCATCGAATCGTTGAAGCTGCCGGACAACGAGGTGTGCAGTACGACATAGAGCCCACGCAAACGCGGATCGTTGCGGATTTCGGTGGTCAGGCGGTAGCCGTCCATTTCCGGCATTTCCGCGTCGGTGAAGATCATCAGCAATTTATCGGTCATCACCTCGCCGGTATCGGCCCAGGCCTTGAGCATGTTCAGGGCTTTGAGGCCGTCGCTGGCGATGTGCATTTTCACGCCCAGTTGCCCGAGGGTATCGCGCAGTTGCGAGAGCGCGACGTTGGAGTCGTCCACCAGCAGCACTTCGCGGCCTCGGGCGCGCTCCAGCACCGGGTCTTCGAGTTTGTCCCGGGAGACCTTGGCGTTGTACGGCACGATTTCGGCCAGGACTTTTTCCACGTCGATGATTTCCACCAACTGATCGTCCACCTTGCTGATGGCCGTCAGGTAGTGCTCACGGCCGGCGCTGGTCGGCGGTGGCAGGATGGCTTCCCAGTTCATGTTGACGATGCGGTCGACACCGCCCACCAAAAATGCCTGAACCGAGCGATTGTATTCGGTCACGATAATGGTGCTGTTAGGACCTGGCACCAGCGGACGCATGCCAATGGCCTGGGACAGGTCGATCACCGGCAACGTCTGGCCCCGCAGATTGACCACGCCGCACACGAACGGATGGCGCTGCGGCATCAAGGTCAGCTTCGGCAGTTGCAGGACTTCCTGGACCTTGAACACGTTAATGGCGAACAACTGCCGCCCCGCCAGGCGGAACATGAGAATTTCCAGGCGATTCTCACCCACCAGTTGGGTTCGTTGATCTACTGTGTCGAGAATGCCGGCCATCGATGACTCCTGGGCTTGTTCGGATGAATCCAATAAAACAGATATCGGCTGCACCAACCGAATCTTGACCCCGGATAAAATACAAGTGAGGGGGCATTGATGTCACATTAACATCATGCTTTACTGGCTTCGCAACTTCATCTGCGATTTCCCTCGCCGCGCGACCCAGGTTTGCGCGCAAAGTTCCGCTGCCTAAGGGATTCCCCTAGGCACAATCAGGTCCAACCTGATATTCCCGTTATCCAATAGCCATTAATGTGACGCCATTCTCATTGCTGAACGGAGTCAGGCTTTTGTGCGCGACCATTGGACATCGGACCTCCAGTCTTTCGGCCGATCCCACCCGTGCAATTGTTTGCGAATTCACTTTCGCTGAACGGCAGGGGCGTGTCGCCGTGCGTCCGTCCGCAATCGACCTTGAGATCCAGCCGTTCGCCATAAGCGGTTTTCTTTCGCCTGACATGATGTTGTGGAGATAAGCATGCCGAACGATCGTAGGAACTGGAGTCAGCGTCTTCCCGAACTTCTGATCGAAGCCGAGACGCTGTTGGCCAAGTCGGAGGAATGCCTGAGCCATCTGCAATTGATCAACAACGACAAGGACGCCATCGATTGCATGCTCAGCACCTTGCTGAAACTCTCGAACAAGGCCAATGCCCTGGCGCTGGAAGCCGTTTCGGAGTTTTCACTGCATATCCATGGTTTGCTCAATCACGCGCAAAACCACATGGAGTTGCATGACCAGGCCTTGGACGCCCTGAAGGATTGCTTGACCCTGATGGCCTGGCAACTGGAACTGGTCGATCACACCACAGGCCAGTTGAGCCTGGACAGCAGTGAACAGATCTCGTTGATCGAGGCATTTGCTTTCCAGGTAGGCCAGTGTCCTGGCCAGGCATTGGCAGCGCCACGTCCGCTGGCGTTGATACCCTACTCCCAGAAACAAGCCTGATGCGATGATATCGGCTCAATGCGGCGCGCCCGGCCCATGGTGCTTTCGCCGCGCCACGCCGAGCGCGACCAACGATAAGCGAAGTGGTACCATCTCGCGCGTCAGCCACTTCAAGACAGCGCCGTAAAAGCCGCCAACCGAAGCCGCCCTCGACCTGAAACGTTTACCCGACCGGCCTGTCAGATGCGCTGACCGGCCTGCCCGCAGCGAACATTCATTGGCTCCATCCGCTATGTACGCCAGCCTCAAGTCATTCATCACCTGGCCTCCCTCCCGAGAAAACGCCCGTCGCTTCACATTATTGTTGTGCGTCTGCTCGACCCTCGGCAGCCTGCTGGCCTACCTGTTCGCCCATACGGTGCCGTTGAGCCTGTTGGCACTGAATGTCGCAGCCATGACCTGTGTCTGGATCCACCATCGATTGTCGCGCAAATCCATCAAGTTCCAGCCCCAGGAACTGGCCGACCGATTACTTGAAGTGCAGGAAAACGAGCGCCATCGTCTGAGCCGCGAATTGCACGACGACATTGGCCAGTTGCTGACCGCGGCGAAACTGCAAGGCGAATGGCTCAAGCGACGGATGCCGGAAGAATTGCAAGGCCAATGCGCGCTGCTCTGCGAGATCCTGGACGAAACCCTCAACAAGGTCCGCGATGTATCGGCGATCCTCAACCCCAGGGAACTGACCAGCCTCGGACTTGAAGCCAGCCTGCGGGCACACCTGCTCAAGACGCTGGCCAACGTCCCGGTGAAATGGAGCCTCGATTGCCAACAGCGCATGGCAGGCATCCCCGAGGAAATGTCGGTCGCGGTGTTCCGGATCACCCAGGAAGCGGTCACCAACATCTTGCGTCATGCGCGGGCGACGAATCTGCTGGTACGCCTGCAACGCCTGCCCGACGGCCTGACCCTGGAGATCAGCGACGATGGCCTGGGGTTTGTCCCGGCCACCCACCCCGCGCGCGAAGGTCAACGGGGCATGGCCGGCATGTTGGAGCGAGTCGAACAATTGGGCGGCACCCTCAAGGTCATCAGCGAGGCCGGCAAAGGCACGCACATCGAAGCACGCTTTCCCTGGGCACCGCGTGCCCTGGAACGAGCCAGTAAGAATAAGGTTCTCCTTTGATTTGTAATTTGCTTCTGGTAGATGACCATTCCCTGATCAGGGCCGGCGTACGCGCGCTGGTCATGGATATCCCCGGTTATGCCGTCATCGGCGAGGCCAGTGATGGCACGCAATTGGTGGAATTGGTCGAACGGCTGAACCCCGACATCGTACTGCTGGACATCTCCATGAAGCACACCAGCGGCCTGGACGCCCTGCTACAACTCAAGCGAGTGCGCCCCCACAGCAAGGTGCTGATCCTGTCCATGCATACGGATCCGGCGCTGATCATGCAGGCGCTGGAATCCGGAGCCCATGGCTATCTGCTCAAGGACACCACTGCCAATGAGCTGAAACACGCCCTGGAGGCGTTGCGCAACAATGAACGCTACCTGAGCCCGGCCATCGCCCACACCGTGATCAACCAGGCGCTGACTCGCGTCCAGAAGCACCAGCCGCCCCCCGCCCAGGCCCATAACCTGACAGCACGCCAACTGGAAATACTGCGATTGATCGTACGCGGCAAGTCCACCCGGGAAATTGCCAACGGCCTGAACCTGAGCATCAAGACCGTCGAAACCCACCGGGCGCAAGTCATGAAGCGCCTGCAGATCCATGACGTGGCCGGCCTGGTGCTGTTCGCGGTGCGCGAAAAAATCATCAGCCTGGACGATTGAGCGCAGCCGCACCGCCCAACAGCGGCGAATCGGACGGCAGATGCACGCGCAGTGCCTTCGGGCGGACAGTGAAACGCAGGGCGTCGACCTGCAACGGCTCGCCATCGAGATTGATATCCAGGCCTTGGGCGACCTTGATCTCCACCCATGGCAAGCGCGCGCGAACAAACATGTTGTCGATGCCCAGGCCGCCCGCCAGCAAGTCCTTCAACGTACTGACCACTTCCTGAGGCGCCGGCAGGATGCTGATGTCCAGCAACCCATCATCGGCCAACGCCTGCGGGCACAGCACATGGCCTCCCCCCGCCTGTCGACCATTGCCGATACCCAGCGCGAGCAAATCGCCCTGCCAGTGGAAATCGGGGCCTTGCAACTCACCATAGGCGGCACTCAGCTCACTGAATCGCGACAGGCCGGTGAACAGGTAGGCCGCGCCCCCCAGGACTTTCTTGAGGTCCTCGGAGGTGTTCGCCGTCACCTGGCTGCCAAAACCGCCGGTGGCCATGTTCAGGAAAAACCGACCGCAGACTTCGCCCACATCCACCGCCCGTGGCGCAACGTCAAGCAAATCCAGGGCCTGCGCCGGCTCCAACGGAACGCCGGCGGCCCGGGCGAAATCGTTGGCAGTGCCCAACGGCAGCAGTACCAGGCTGGCATCGCTCGCTTTGAGGACGATCGCTTCGGCGATGTCACGCAAGGTCCCATCGCCGCCGCCGGCGATCAGTCGCGTATAACCGGCCTCCAGCGCCTCGTCGACGCATCGTTGGGCATCACCGGCTTCCCAGGTCAACCGTACCGCCAGGTCCCAGCCCTGCTCGCGCTTGAGCATCACCGCCGTGCGAACCTCTTCGTTGAGCGCTTGCTTGCCATGCAAAATCAACAGCGCCTTGCCTTTGCTCATCGTTGTCTCCGTCATTGGAAAGTTCAGGAAATGTGACCGCTCATTCGACCGAAATAGCCTCGATGAAGCTCAATTCATTAAAAAAGGCAGGAAGGTTTGCCCCGGGAGAAAAACCGTTGGGCAGCTCGCACGACCGATACGCCTTGATTCGAAGAGTTTTCTTACAAGATCTGGCGAATCGGCTCAATTGACCCTCTAGCGGTATTGAGAGACCTTGGCCTTCTGTTCTGCTGGAACGCTAAAACCCTCATCACACAAGGAAGCACTTACCCATGGATGGATACGTCACGGCCCGTCGGGGCCGGATCAGTCGTTTGAACAGTTATGGCCAAGGGGATGAACCGTCCCATGCATAACCGTGAATACAAACTGTTGCCCCGGCAGCGCCCGTCCTTCGGGAACGGGCGGGCCGATACTCGGAACGAATGCAAAAGTTGCAGTAATCCCGCTGGAGGAATTGATTTGGAACCGCGCGTCGTTGAACTGGAAACCCACCTCAAATACATCCGCAAAGACATGGATGAAATTCGCACCGACGTAAAGGTGATCCGCCACCGGCTGGCCTATTCGGCTGGCGCTGCAGCGGTGGTGCTCGGCCTGCTGGGCTGGATTGCGAACAATCGATTCGATCAGTTGGTGATGCTGCTCACACGATGAAGGGTGAGACGCATGCAGGCCCGAGTATCCGACTCGGGCCGCAGAACACCTGCCACAGGGCTAGCCAAGGACTTCACTCAAGGGAATGAAGCCCACTTCATCGCCCTCCACCAGCGTCCGTCCCTCGAGCACTTCGACCAGCCCTTCGGCCCAGGCCGCGCTGCGCAGGACACCCGAGCTCTGATTTCGGTAGATGATCGCTCGACCATTCTCCATGCGGCCGCGCAAGTACTCTCGTCGACCGCCCGCCTTCGGCCAGGCGAAACCGGCCGGCACCTTGAACTTGAGCGGCGCCACCGACTGAACGCCCTGGCGTCTCAGCAGGTAAGGCCTTGCCAGCAATGCGAAAGTCACGAGGGTGGAGGCCGGGTTTCCAGGCAGGCCTATGACCGGCACGCCGCGGTAATGCCCGAACGTCAGCGGCTTACCCGGCTTGATGGCGAGTTTCCAAAGCGCCAGCTCACCGTCCTCGCGCAAGGCGATGCCCAGGAAGTCCGCCTCCCCCACCGATACCCCGCCGGTGGACAGGATCAGATCGACATCTGACAACTGTGCCAGGCGCTCGCGGGTGGCCGATAAATCATCGGGCAGGATACCCGCGTCAACCACCTCACACCCCATGCGTTGCAGCCAGCCACACAGCAGCACGCGGTTGCTGTTATAGATCTGGCCTGGGCCCAGCGCCTGACCGGGTTCGACCAGCTCATCCCCCGTGGACAGGACTGCGACGCGGACCTTGCGCACCACCTCCAGCGATGCACAGCCCAAGGAGGCCGCCAGCCCCAGCTCGATCGGCCCCAGGCGAGTGCCAGCAGAGAGAACCTGCTCCCCGACGGTGGTCTCCTGTCCCTGGGGGCGAATGTTCTGCCCGCTGACCATACGCTCGGTAAAGCGCACCCGCTGGTCGTCTTCAACCACGGCATTTTCCTGCATCTCGACGCAATCCGCGCCGGCCGGGACTGGCGCCCCGGTGAAGATTCGCGCGCACGTGCCAACGGCCAGCGGCTCCGGGGCCTGCCCGGCAAAAATCCGCTGGCTGACCCTCAACGGCTCGCCATTCCAGTCAGCCAGCCGCAAGGCATAGCCGTCCATGGCGCTGTTGGGCCATGGCGGCAAATCAAGGGTCGACACCAGATCCTCGGCGAGCACTCGCCCTAGCGCCGCGGCCAACGGCAAATGCTCGCGCTGGACAATCGGCGTGGCCGCCGCCATCTCGAGCAGTCGCTCCAACGCGACCTCAACGGCCATCAAGGCCCCGGCCTTGCCCGGTTTACCCACGGGATTCACAAGGCGCTGCCTGTTTCAAATGAGCCACGAAGTTGCACGGCCGATGCCGCACATCCAGTTGTTCAGCCAGGATGCCATCCCATCCGGTACGCACCGCATTGGTCGAACCCGGCAGGCAGCACACCAGCGTGCCATTGGCCAGGCCAGCCAGCGCCCGGGACTGCACGGTGGAAGTACCGATGTCGGCCACGGATATCTGTCGGAACAACTCACCAAAACCATCGACCTGCTTGTCCAGCAGGCACGTGACGGCTTCCGGCGTACTGTCACGCCCCGTGAAGCCGGTGCCGCCAGTGATCAACACCACCTGCACCACGTCCTCGGCAATCCAGGTCGCGACTTGCGCGCGGATCTTGTACAAATCATCTTTGAGCAGGACCCGCTCCGCCAGGTTGTGCCCGGCCGCCGTGAGCCGATCGACGAAGACCTGCCCGGACGTATCGGTTTCCAGGGTACGGGTATCACTGACAGTCAGCACCGCGATATTGAGCGGTACGAAAGGTACATCAGCCTTGGCTTTCATAGGCTCGTCCAGTTGTGGAGGAAACAGCCCGGTGTTATATCACAGCGCTTCATTTTTTCGCCCGTGCGGAGACACGCCATGACCTCGAACACGTCACTGCCACCCTGCTCCATCCTGCTCCTGGCGGGCGGGCGCGGACAACGCATGGGCGGCCAGGACAAAGGCCTGGTGCCGTGGCAGGGCGAACCGCTGATTGCCCATCTGCATCGCCAGACCCGCGCCATGAGCGATGATCTGATCATCTCCTGCAACCGTAATGCGCAACGTTATGCACCGTATGCCGATCAGTTGGTGCATGACGAGGAAGGCGACTTTCCCGGGCCACTGGCGGGCATCCGGGCAGGCCTCAAGGCTGCGAAGCATCCGTATTTGCTGGTGCTACCGTGTGATGTGCCGCAAATCGACGCCAACCTGCTCGACAACATGCGCAGGACGGCCAGCCAGCACCCCGACCAACCGTTGATGGTGCGCCACGGCGAGCATTGGGAGCCGTTGCTGTGCGTCATCCCGTTGACTCTGGCAGCACGCTTCGAACAGGCCTGGAGCGAAGGCGAACGCAGCCCCGGTCGCATCATGCGCGCGCTGCACGCCGTTGCCTTGCAATGCCCTGCCGACGATCCGCGGCTGGCAAATCTGAACACACCGGAGTTACTGGCCCGACACAAAGGCGTGTCAGATTGACACTAGCCAGGAACTTGCGCGCGATGTATACGTCTGAAGGTCAGTAACTTGAAGAATCCATTTCGGAGAAACACCATGACACAACGGACCCTCGCCACGTTCATGCTCGCTCTGGGCCTCGCCACCCTTGCCGGGTGCGCTTCGCCAACAGTGATCACCTTGAATGACGGTCGCGAAATCCAGACCGTCGATGCCCCACGTTACAATGAAGAAAGCGGCTTCTACGAATTCGAGCAACTGGATGGCAAGCAGACTCGCGTGAACAAGGATCAGGTTCGTACCGTTAAGGATTTGTAATCTGTAACGCTGCTGCCCGATGTCGCTAAAAAACGGCGCTTCCTGAAGAGGGACGCGCCGTTTTTTCTGGGGCTTGGTTTTGGGTGTATATCCGTTTTTTTGGTAACGGCGGCTTAGGGTTCCGCTCTTACAGCGGCTCACTTTTGAGAAGCGCAAAAGTAAGCAAAACGCTTCTGCCCCACCACTCGGCACCTCGCTTAGGCTCGGTGTGCCCTCACTCCGGCATTGCTCCGTGGGCCCGCCGCGAAGGGCCATCCATGGCCCAGCGCGGCTATCCCGGCATCCATGCCGGGATGCCCACTGCGCAATACCTGCGTTCGGCCAGCGTGGTTAACGGGGCGCCGAGATCAACGTCCTCCACGAGGCGGCCTTATAGCCGACCTGGTTCTTGGTGGGACCGCGTTTCTCCTGTGGGAGCGGGCTTGCTCGCGAAGGCGGTGGTTCAATTTGCAGTGATGTTGGATGTGCTGACGTATTCGCGAGCAGGCTCGCTCCCACAGGTGTTTGTGTCGTGTGCTGATGCTGTGAATACCCGCAGCCCCATGTGGGAGCGAGCCTGCTCGCGATAGCGGTGGCCCAGCCACACAGATGCTGGACATACCCCGCTCTTGCTTTGCTTTGGATTTTGATCTGGACGCCCCATCAAACCACGCTGGCCGAACGCAGGCATTGTGGAGTGGGTATCCCGGCATGGATGCCGGGATAGCCGCGCTGGGCCATGGATGGCCCTTCGCGGCGGCCCACGGAGCAATGCCGGAGTGAGGGCACACCGAGCCTAGGCGAGGTGCCGAGTGGTGGGGCAAGCCTTTTTTGCTTACTTTTTTTGGCGTTTGAAAAAAAGTGAGTCGCCGTAAGGGCGAAACCCTAAGTAGCCGTTACCGAAGAAACGGATATACACACCATTCCCCCTGAACAAAAAACTACCAGTGCAACGAAATACCACTCTCGAACACCCGCTCCTGACCAGTAACCGGATCAACAAAACGCAACCCTTGAGCCAGCAGCTTCAAAGGATTCGAGTAATCATCCTCAACATCCCGAAGCACATCAGGGTAAAACGGATCATTGCAGATCCCCGCCCCAAGGGCATTCATGTGAACCCGCAACTGATGCTTCTTACCCGTAACCGGATACAAGCCATAGCGCCACAATTCGCCGTTCCTTTCCAGCACTTCGATGGCCGTTTCGGTATTGGGCTCGCCCGGCCCTTCCTGCATCCGAAAGAATGGCTCACCATCGATCATCCGGCTTTTGTGCACCATGGGAAAGGCCAACCCAGGCAATGCCCGGGCAATGGCCTGGTAGCGTTTTTCAATCTGCCGCGTCGGAAATAACGACTGATACGCCGAGCGGGTGTTCGGGTTGGCCGAAAACAACACCAGCCCGGCCGTATGCCGATCGATGCGGTGCAAGGGCACCAGATGAGGGTTGTCCAACCGACGGATCAGCCGCCGCAACAAGGTTTGCTCGACATATTCGCCCGCCGGAGTGACAGGCAGAAAATGCGGTTTGTCTGCCACCACCAGGTGTTCGTCGGCGTACAGGATCGACTCCACCACCGGGATCGGCTTCTCATCGGGCACTTCACGAAAATAGTGGATGCGCAGGCCTTCGCGGTACGGCAAGTCGACCTGGATAGCCTTGCCCTCCCCGTCCAATACCCGGCCCCGAGCGATCCGGTCCAGCCACTGCTCGCGACTGATGGCGCTGAAATGCTCGCACAGGCACTCCAGCACCGTCTGCCAGGAACCGGGTGGCAGATACAACGTACTGGCCTGATGATGAGCGGCGGAAAACGATGAACCGGACATTGAAAACTCTTAGGCATTTTTGCAGGGTGGCATTATCCGACAGTCGCACCAGCCAGCCCAGCAATGATTGCCCTACGCCGTGACTGAAGTCGGTTTTGCCGCCGCTTCGGTGAACTCTTTCAACCAGCGCAGCACTTCCACCGCCTCCCAGCGACCTGGATCGTACAGCGCGTACAACAGGCCCTGGTAACCCACCACATCCAACTGTTTGTGATAGCCGGCACGCTGGAACAACGCTTCGATCTCGGCGAAACAGGTGTTGAAATGCAGTTTATTGAAGGGGGTCTTGCCTTCGGTAACCAAGCCATCCAGGCGCAGTTCCAGGACTGCCTCGCGCACAACGTCCGCGGACATCCTGTTCACGCTGCTCTTCAGTTGTTCGACATTGACCAAGGGGACGCACTCCAGATAGCTGTATGGGCATACAGTAACCGAAGACTGCAATTTTCGCCAATGGCTGCGCGCGGATACGATGAATGGAGAGACTATCAACGCAGAAACGCGACAACCTGTTCGGCGTCAAAAGGCCAGTCAAGCTCTGCGTCAGTATCGATTCGGCGCAGGACAGGGATACGTAGCCCATAAGTTTCGGCTGTAGCTTCGCTCTCGGCGATATCCACCAACTCCACCAACAATCCATGTTCGACGAAAGGCATCAGTTCAGCTTCGGCTACTTCGCAAAGATGACACCCCAGGGTGCCGAACAACTGGCATTCAGGAAGCATGGCGGGTAGACCCAAAAAAGATAGACGGTCATTCTAGGCCCGACCCAGGAAACCGTCGAGTCGCTGGCTCGCTTCAAGGTGTTTCGGTAAAACGCTGATGCAAATCACTGAGCGCCAATGCTTTTCCAGCGACGCTTGTCGCATTTTCCCCTCTACGCTGTGCGTTGTAGCCTTGAAACGGAGTTCCCCTTGTTTGCCAACCTGCTGATCATCCTTGCCTCGTCCCTGGTGGTCATCGCCTTGTTCAGACGGCTGCGCCTGCCACCCGTGCTGGGTTATCTCTGCGTCGGGCTGGCGGTCGGGCCTACCGCGCTGGACTGGGTCAACGACAGCGAAGAACTGCCAGACCTGGCCGAGCTCGGGGTGGTGTTCCTGCTGTTCTCGCTGGGCCTGGAGTTTTCCCTGTCGAAAATGCTCGAACTGCGGCGGGTCGTGTTCGGCCTCGGCAGCCTGCAGGTGCTGTGCTCGGGGGCGGTCCTGGCGGGATTGCTGGCATTAGGCGGCGCGCCTGCGATCGCCGCGTTGTTGCTCGGTGCCGGGCTGGCCTTGTCCTCCACTGCCATCGTCAGCAAGGAGTTGACCAGCCTGGGCGAGATTTTCAGCAGCCACGGCCAGAACGCCATCGGCGTGTTGTTGTTCCAGGACGTGGTCGCGGTGCTGCTGTTGACCCTGGTACCGGTCTTCGCTGGCAGTAGCGAGCACCCGTGGTACTGGGCGCTGCCCTTGACCCTGGGCAAGACCTTGGTTTTGTTCGGTGGCCTGCTACTGGCCAGTCGGCTGCTGTTGCCCCGGCTGTTCCATGAAGTGGCGGCGTCCCGATCCGCAGAACTGTTCGTGCTGCTGGCCCTGGTGATCGTGTTGCTGACGGCATGGCTGACCCACCTGCTCGGTTTGTCACCGGCCCTGGGTGCGTTCCTGGCGGGCATGCTGCTGGGGGAAAGCCACTACCGACATCAGATCGAAGCCGACATACGCCCGTTCCGCGACATCCTGCTGGGGCTGTTCTTTGTCAGCATCGGCATGCTGATCGACCTGCAGCTGTTCCTCGATGACGGCTTGTTGATCCTGGGATTGACCCTCGGTTTGATGCTCATCAAGGGCTGCGTGGTCGCCATCCTGGTGAAATGGCGCGGCAGCGACGGTGAAACCGCCTGGCGCAGCGGCCTGGCGCTGGCCCAGGGCGGCGAATTCTGCTTTGCCCTGATGGCGCTGATGCAGCAGAACCGCCTCATGCCCGCCGACATCAGCGGCCTGCTGCTGGCCGCGACATTCTGCTCGATGCTGCTGACCCCGTTGTTGCTGCGCGCCGCGCCACGCGTCGCCGCGCACCTGCATCGCAAACCCAACGAAGAGGCGCAACTGGACCAGATCAGCGCACTCAATGCCGGCTTGTCGGGCCATGTGGTCATTTGCGGCTACGGGCGCGTCGGCCAGTCCATCGGGCGGTTCCTGCGCCGCGAAGGCCAGGCGTTCGTCGCCCTGGATGACGACCCGGTGATCATCCAGGAAGCCACCGTCGGGGAAAACTGCGTGCACTATGGGGATTCACGACGAGGTGACCTGCTTGCGGCCGTTGGCTTGAGCCGCGCCAGGTTGCTGGTGATCGCGGTGGACAAGACCGACATCGCCATCACCGTGCTCAAGGCGGCCCGCCAAGTCAACCATCAAGTACCGATCCTGGTGCGCACCCGTGACGACAGCCAACTGGCCGAATTGCAGGCAGCCGGGGCCAGCGAAGTGGTCCCGGAACTGCTCGAGTCAAGCCTGATGCTGGCTTCCCACGCCCTGATCATGCTCGGCCTGCCCGAGCAGCAGGTCCAGCAGCATGTGGATCAGGTCCGTCATGACCGCTATCGCCTGCTCCATGGCTTTTATCCTGGCAACCAGGACAAGGAGCCTTAGTGCAACGCTCAGTCCTGGCTGACCGCGCCGATCTTGTGAATCGACAGGTCGGCGCCGTAATACTCTTCTTCCTGGGTCAGGCGCAGCCCCAGCACGGCCTTGATCACGCCATAGACCGCAAACCCGCCGGCCAGGGCGACGACAACACCCAGCGCCGTGCCAATCAACTGGCTGATCAGGCTGACCCCACCCAGGCCGCCCAGGGCACTCTGGCCAAAGACGCCACAGGCAATGCCGCCCCAGACCCCGCACAGCCCGTGCAACGGCCAGACGCCGAGCACATCGTCGATCTTCCACTTGCCCTGGGCCGCCGTGAAGCACCAGACAAACAAGGCACCGGCAATGGCACCGGTGGCCAGCGCACCGACCGGGTGCATCAGGTCGGAACCGGCACAGACCGCCACCAACCCGGCCAGCGGGCCGTTGTGCAGGAAACCCGGGTCATTGCGTCCGACAATCAATGCCGCCACGGTACCGCCCACCATGGCCATCAACGAATTGACCGCCACCAGCCCGCTCACCCCGGGCAAGGTCTGGGCACTCATCACGTTGAAACCGAACCAGCCGACAATCAGGATCCACGACCCCAGGGCCAGGAATGGAATGCTCGAAGGCGCGAACGCCACCAGGCGACCGTCCCGGTAGCGGCCGTTACGCGGGCCGAGCAAGAGCACGGCAGCCAGCGCCAGCCAGCCGCCCATGGCATGTACCACCACGGAGCCGGCGAAGTCATGGAAACTGGCGCCGAACCGGGCTTGCAGCCACGCCTGCAGGCCAAAATTGCCGTTCCAGACCACGCCTTCGAAAAACGGATAGACAAACGCCACGATCAACACCGTGGCGCACAACTGCGGGGCGAACCGCGCACGTTCGGCAATACCGCCGGAAATGATGGCCGGGATCGCGGCGGCAAAGGTCAGCAGGAAGAAGAACTTCACCAGGCTGTAGCCATGATCGGCACTGAGCACCGCCGCCGGTTGCAGGAAGGTCACGCCGTAGGAAATCCAATAACCGACAAAGAAATAGGCCAGGGTCGAAACCGCGAAATCGCTGAGGATTTTCGACAGCGCATTGACCTGGTTCTTTTGCCGGACCGTTCCCACTTCAAGAAACGCAAAGCCGGCGTGCATGGCCAGGACCATGACTGCGCCGAGCAGGATGAACAGCGTATTGGAGCTGTGGACCAGACTGTCCACGGCACTTTGCATATTTTCCATGGTATTGGCAGACCTGAAAAAGTTGAAAAAAGCACCAAATCGGTTCGCTTGCCTTGCGAGCGCACCAAGTTGAAACGACTCATTGGCCGGACGCAGCCCGCTGAACCGCTTTGGTGCGCAAGAACGGTCAAAACGAAATCCCGCCTGGAGGTGCTTCGCGGGTTTTGATTATTTGGGTTAAGGTTTTTCGGGCTTTCGCCCAGCTTCAGCGCACTGGCGCAGGCTGACGCACCAGTACATGGCAAAAGCCTGAGCAAAAGTTGTACCAGTCACTTGTACTGAACCTTCCAGCAAGGCTCATACTCGAACGTTTCAGACGTCACTTACGGAGATTCACCGATGGCCAGAACCCAGGCAAAGACTGCTCAAGAAACCCTGATGGAAGATTTCCAGACGCTGGTCAGCGACACGGAACGGTTGCTCGATCACACCGCGACGCTGGCAGGCGATCAAGCGGATGCACTGCGCAGTCAGATTCACGAAACCCTCCTGCGCGCCCGCGAAACGCTCAAGCTGACGGAAGATTCCATGCGCGAACGCGGCCAGGCTGCGGTGGTCGCCACCGAGGAATATGTACAGGCCAACCCTTGGCAATCCGTGGGCATTGCCGCGGGCGTTGGCTTTCTGATTGGCCTGCTGGCAACACGGCGCTAATGATGGGTATCGACGAATCCGGCTCGTCCGAAGCGGGCACACAACCGACAGCACGTCGCCTGGGCGCGGCGTTCCTTGGCTTGTTGCATAGCCACGTCGAATTGTTCGGCATGGAGTTGCAGGAACAGAAGGCACGCACCGTCAGCCTCCTGCTGTTCGCCGGCCTTGCGCTGGTGTTCGGCTTGCTGCTGTTGGTCGGGCTTTCGGCACTGGTACTGATCCTGGTGTGGGACACCTATCGCCTGGCGGGCATTATCGGCCTGTGCCTGTTCTACCTGCTGGCAGCGCTGTTCTGCGGTCTGCGGCTCAAGGCAGCGATCTATGACGAGTCCTCCCCTTTTAACGCCACCCTCGAAGAGCTGGCCAATGACCGGGAGCGCTTGCTGCCATGAGCCTGCCTGATATCCCTCAAGCCCGAACCCGACAGGAAATGCGCAAGGCGCTGGTGCGTCTGCGCATGGAAATGCATCGCCAGGAAATCCGTCAGGAAACGCGCCAGTTGCTGCAGCCCTTGCAACGGGTGCGCGGCTTGACGCAAAGCTGGCATGAAGGTTTCGGCATCAAGCACGCGCCACTGTGGGGCGTGGCGGCGGTGTCCCTGCTCGGTTTCATCACCGGCAAACGGACCCGCAATGGTGGTGGCGGTGGCTTGACTGGCCTGATCCGCCTGGCAACCACATTGCTGCCGTTGGTCAAGCTGGCCAAAGACCTGCGCAAACCCTGACGACCGACACCCCGTGGCGAGGGGATTTATCCCCGCTGGGTTGCGCAGCAGCCCCAAAACCAGGCAACTCGGTGTGCCAGGAAGATTGAGTTGACTGATTGAGGGCCGCTGCGCGCCCCAGCGGGGATAAATCCCCTCGCCACAAAGGTCCATACAGGCCTATAGGTCTTGCAGGGCAGCCCACGAACCGGGAAGCTAGGACACCGACATCATCAAACGGAGCAACCGGCCTTGGATTGGCATACCCTGCTGACTCGCGAACGCCTCGGAAAACCGCTGCACAGTCCGCAAGAGCTGGGCCGTAGTCCTTTCCACAAGGACCACGACCGCATCATCTTTTCCGGCGCCTTCCGCCGCCTCGGACGCAAGACGCAAGTTCATCCGGTCTCCAGCAACGACCACATCCACACGCGCCTGACCCATTCCCTGGAAGTCAGCTGCGTCGGCCGTTCCCTGGGCATGCGCGTGGGGGAAACCATTCGCAATGCCCTGCCTGACTGGTGCGAGCCAAGCGACCTGGGCATGGTGGTGCAATCGGCCTGCCTGGCCCACGACATTGGCAACCCGCCGTTCGGTCACTCCGGCGAGGATGCTATTCGCTATTGGTTCCAGCAGGCCGCCGGCCGTGGTTGGCTCGATGCAATGAGCGAAGCCGAGCGCAACGACTTCCTCAATTTCGAAGGCAACGCCCAAGGATTTCGCGTTCTCACCCAGCTTGAATACCATCAGTTCGACGGGGGGACGCGTCTGACCTATGCCACCCTCGGCACCTATTTGAAGTACCCCTGGACCGCCCGCCACGCCGACTCGCTGGGCTACAAGAAGCACAAGTTCGGTTGCTACCAGAGCGAACTGCCACTGTTGGAGCAGATTGCCCACAAGCTCGGCTTGCCACAGATCGAGGATCAACGCTGGGCGCGGCATCCCTTGGTGTACCTGATGGAGGCCGCCGATGACATCTGCTACGCGCTGATCGACCTGGAAGACGGCGTGGAGATGGATCTCCTGGAATACCCCCAGGTGGAATCGCTGCTCCTGGACCTGGTGGGCGACGATCTTCCGGACACTTACCGCCAGCTTGGGCCGCTGGACTCGCGGCGACGCAAACTGGCGATCCTGCGGGGCAAAGCCATCGAACACCTGACCAACGCCGCCGCCCGGGCTTTTGTCGAACAGCAGGAAGCATTGCTTGCCGGTACATTGCCAGGGGATCTCGTAGAGCATATGCACGGCCCGGCAAAACGCTGCGTGTTGAATGCCAAGGACATGGCGCGCCGGAAAATTTTCCAGGACAAGCGCAAGACCCTGCATGAAATCGGTGCCTACACCACGCTGGAAATCCTGCTCAACGGATTTTGCGGGGCCGCCCTCGAACAGCACGGAGGCCGTACGCCTTCGTTCAAGAATCGCCGCATTCTCGACCTGCTGGGGAACAACGCGCCAGATCCCAACGGCCCCTTGCATAGCGCTTTCCTGCGAATGATCGATTTCATCGCCGGGATGACTGACAGCTACGCCAGCGAAATGGCCCAGGAGATGACCGGCCGCACGCGCCAATAAAAGGCGTGGATCGACGAAGTGCTGCGCCTGGCACAAAACCTGTGGGAGCGAGCTTACTCGCGATGGCGGTGGATCTGTGCGCATCAATGCAGGATGTGCCACCGTCATCGCGAGCAAGCTCGCTCCCACAGGGATTGGCGGTGAATGTGAATTTTGTAGCGCTGCGCCACAAGGAGTTTGAAGTAGATAAACAACTGTATGGTTTACACAAACCTCGATTGAAACGCTTCTTTTGTTTGCACAAACAACACTATCAAAGAAATATCCCTTCACACACCGCCAACACATCCCCCTCTTATTGTCGCCCACCGACTAAAAAACCGATTACCTCGTAATATCTTGCCTCTTTTTTTGTAGGAAACTTCTGAAATTGAAGTTGCATGCCCGTCTCTTCGTACGGCCCTGGTTGTAAGTGGGCTAAGGTGCGCGCTTTATTCAAGTTCGCAGGGTAATTTATTCATGAACTCCGTTTTCATTGTCGACGATCATCCGGTCATCCGCCTCGCTGTTCGCATGCTTCTGGAGCATGAGGGCTATAAGGTCGTAGGAGAAACTGACAACGGCGTCGATGCGATGCAAATGGTGCGCGAATGCATGCCAGACCTGGTTATCCTGGACATCAGCATTCCCAAACTCGACGGGCTGGAAATCCTCTCGCGCTTCAACGCCATGACCACTCCGCTCAAGACGCTGGTGCTCACGGCCCAGTCGCCGACGCTCTTCGGCATTCGATGCATGCAGTCCGGTGCCTCTGGTTACGTTTGTAAACAGGAAGACCTCAGCGAACTTGTCAGCGCAATCAAAGCGGTATTGTCCGGCTACAACTACTTTCCCAGCCAGGCGCTGAATCCGGTACGCCCGGATGACCCACGCAGTATCGAGCTGGACCTTTTCAAAAGTGTCAATGATCGGGAACTGATGGTGCTGCAACTTTTTGCCCAGGGCCGTACCAACAAGGAAATAGCCAAAGGCATGTTTCTAAGCAATAAAACCGTCAGTACTTATAAGAAGCGGCTGATGCAGAAGCTCAAGGTCAAGTCCCTGGTCGATCTGATTGAAATGGCGAAGCGCAACGCGCTGGTGTGAGAAGAAACAGGATGCTCAGACGCATAACCGAATGTCTCCTGCTGATCAGCGCAGCGTTATATGCAGGAGTGCTCATGGCGGCACCGGATGCGCCCGAGCACTATACGTTGCTGGGCCGTTCGTCCATGGCCCATACCGAGATCAAGCTGGATGACGTTCACCGCGCCTGGCTACAGGATCGGCAAGCGCTGGTCCTGGGAACGTCCGCGCCGGATTACCCGCCCTTCGATCTCTCCAGCAGCGGACGCGACTACGAAGGCCTGACGGCCGATTACGCCGACATCATCGCCAAAGCCACCGGCCTGCCCATGAGCGTCCTGCGCTTCGACTCCCGCGAGGCGGCCATGGCCGCACTCAAGGATGGGCAAATCGATATGCTTGGCACCGCCAACGGCTTCGAGGCGCGCAACCCCGATATTGTGCTGTCGACGCCGTACGCAGTGGACCAACCCGTTCTCGTCACCCGAACGAATGAAAGCCGATCCCTGACTGACGATCTCGAAGGGTTACGGCTGAGCATGGTCTATCACTACCTGCCGCTACGGGAAATTGAAAAACTCTACCCCAAGGCACTCATCACCACCTACCCGTCCTACCAGAACGCCATCAATGCCGTCGCCTTCGGTCAGGCCGACGTATTTCTCGGCGATACCCTTTCCACCCACTACATGATCAACAAGGGCTACTTGAGCAATATCCGCATGGCCAGCTTCGGCAAACACGAATCCCATGGGTTCGGTTTCGCCGTACGACGTAGCGACACCCGCTTGTTGGAAGTCATCAACGCTACGCTGAGCCAGGTCTCCATTGCCGAGCAAGCCGCGATCTCCAAGCGCTGGAGTGCAGGCAGCGACCTGTATCTCACGGACCACAGGATACAACTGACCGACCGCGAGCAACGCTGGCTGGCCAGGCATCCGGTGGTTCGGGTGGTGGTGAACGACACCTCCGCGCCCTTCACCTTCTTCGATGCCGATGGGGACTTTCGCGGCATCAGTGCCGACCTGCTGGAACTGATCCGGCTGCGCACCGGCCTGCGCCTGGACATCCAGCGCCGCCAGAACGACAGCGAAATGATTACCGCGGTCCTCAACGATCAAGCCGACATCATCGCCGCACTTTTGCCCAGCAGTGAACGACAACTCCAGTTGAAGTTCAGCCGCCCCTACGTCGACAGCTCGTTCGTCCTGCTGACCCGCAAACAGTCCGACACGCCCACGACACTCGATCAGTTCGGCCACGCCAGCCTGGCAATCGCCAAAGGCAATCCGGTCATTGAATGGCTACGCAGCCAATACCCAAACATCCAAATCATCGAAACGGACGGCCCCTTGCGCGCCGTGGAAATGCTCGTCCACGGCCAGGTCGACGGCAGCGTGAACTCGCAGGTGATGGCCAACTACTTCATCTCCTCCTATGCATGGCGCGACAGGTTGCAAATCAGCAGCACGGTGGGCACCCAACAGGCCATGTTCGCGCTGGCCACGGCAAAAAACGCCACAGAGTTGAACGCCATCCTCGACAAGGCCCTGACCAGCATCGACCCTGACGAGCTGGGCGTCATCAACAACCGCTGGCGCGGTTACGTCTCGCCCTCGGAACACACCTGGCGCACCTACAACCGCCTGTTCCTGCAGATCGGCGCGGGCATTGGCCTGTTGTTGCTGTTTTCCCTGGCGTGGAACGCCTACATGCAGCGCCAGATCAGGCAACGTCAACGGGCGGAACTGGCCCTCAATGATCAACTCGAATTCATGCATTCACTGCTCAATGGCACCCCCCACCCCATCTACGTGAGGGATCGCAACGGCATCCTGCAAAGCTGCAACGACAGCTACCTGCAAACGTTCGACGTCAAACGCGAAGACGTCATCGGCAAGAGCCAGATGCCAGGTTCCATGAGCAACGCCTTCGAAGCGCAGGAGTACCAGGCGGACTACCAGCGTGTCATGGCCGAAGGCACCGCCCTGATCGTCGATCGGCCCCTGCACATCGGGGACAGGCAACTGACGATCTATCACTGGATCCTCCCCTACCGAAACTCCGCCGCCGAAGTGCGAGGCATCATCGGCGGCTGGATCGACATCAGTGAGCGGCGCCAGCTGTTCGAGGAACTGCGCGCGTCCAAGCAACGGGCCGATGACGCGAACCGCGCCAAAAGCACGTTCCTGGCAACCATGAGCCATGAAATCCGCACCCCCATGAACGCGGTGATCGGCATGCTTGAGCTGGCGCTGAAACAGGCCGACAAGGGCCGCGTGGACCGTTCGACCATCGAAGTCGCGTACGAGTCGGCCTCCGGCATGCTCGAACTGATAGGCGATATCCTGGACATCGCCCGTATCGAATCCGGCCACCTGAGCCTGGCCCCCGAACGCGTCAATCTCAGGGCCCTGCTGCAATCGGTCATTCGGGTATTCGAGGGCGTGGCCCGGCAGAAAAACCTGGCGCTGTCCCTGCAGTTCGACGCCGCCGAGGGCAGCCCTGACGTGTTGATGGACCCGTTGCGGTTCAAACAGGTGCTGTCGAACCTGATCAGCAATGCCCTCAAATTTACCGAGCAGGGCCAGGTCGTGGTCAAGGTCCGGCTGTCTCCAACCAACCAGGACGACGTTCTGCAAATGCATCTGGAGGTCAACGACAGCGGCATCGGTATTGGTCCGGCGGACCTGCAACGTTTGTTCGAGCCGTTTGCCCAGGTCGATAACACCAGCCGGATGGCCCGCAACGGTGCGGGGTTGGGGCTGGTGATCAGTCGCAACCTGTGCCGGATGATGGGCGGCAACCTGCACATGAACAGCCAACCCGGCAGCGGCACCCAGGTCCAGGTCTGCCTGCAACTGACCGTCCTGTCGACGGCGCCGGTTCGCCCGCCACCTGAACCGGTCATCGAAACGGCCCAGGCCACCCTGAACGTCCTGATCGTGGACGATCATCCCGCCAACCGCCTACTGATGTCGCAGCAATTGGAATACCTGGGCCATCACTACCAGGTCGCCCATGATGGTGCCCACGGGCTCGAGGTCTGGCAAAAAAATCATTTCGATCTGGTCATCGCCGATTGCAACATGCCCATCATGAACGGCTACGAACTGGCCCGATCGATTCGTCGCGATGAGTCCGAGCAGCAACGGCCACCTTGCACCCTCCTGGGGTTCACCGCCAATGCACAACCGGAGGAAAAACAACGCTGCCAGGACGCTGGAATGGATGACTGCCTGTTCAAGCCGATCAGCCTGAGCGCCTTGAGCCAATGGATCAAAGCAGTCAAACCCGCCGGACGCCCCACCGTTTTCAGTGTACAAAGCTTGCAGGCGTTGACCGGCGGCGACCCTTCGTCCAACCGGCGCCTGCTGGCTGAATTACTCAGCAGCAGCCGCTCGGACCGCCAGGAATTGCTCGACGTCGCCCGCGGCGCAAACCGGCAAGCGCTGACCGAAATAGCGCACAAGATAAAAGGCGTCGCCCGCATCGTCCAGGCGACCTCGCTGATCCAGCGGTGCGAGGCGTTGGAGCGCGCTTGTCACCAGGCGCAGGCACCTGGACGAATCAGCGATTGCATCGACGCCCTCGACCGCGCCATGAGCGAACTGGAGCGGGCCCTCGAAACGGAGATCGCCAAGGCAAAATAATCCAGCGTTTACTATGCTATTCGCTCAGCAGTGCGTACCTGGGGGGTTCTCGATCGGTTTCCCTTGCACGCGGGAACACCCATCGAGAACACCCCCTGACACTTGGAGTGACTGCAATGCCCAGCGCACCGCGTCCGGACAAACGCCGGTTCCCCCTGCACGTCCACATCAGCGTGATGTTTACCCTGCTTTTGCTGCTGACCGGGGTGGTGCTGGGGGTTTTCAATTACCGGCAAACCACGCAAATCATCCTCTCCAGCAGTGAAAAACTGTTCAACCGTATTGAACAGGACGTGCGCCTGGATTTGTACGACACCTACGAACCCATCCGTCACCTGTTGAGCCTGCTGGCTGACTACCCGGCGACGCGCACGCCGCAGATGGCGCAACGCCTGGCCCTGCTCGTGCCCTTCAGCCAGGCGCTGCGGGACAACCCTAACCTGGCATCGTTGTACCTGGGCGATCAGCGCGGCAATTTCCTGATGGTCCGGCCGCTGCGCACCGCGGCCCTGAAAGCCGCCCTGCAGGCGCCGGCCAACTCGGCCTACCAGGTCTGGACCGTGGAACGGGCCACCGAGCAAGGCCCGGTTCATTCCCAGTCGCGGTTCTACGACGAGGCCCTGACACTCATCGGGCGCCGGGACATAGCCGACGAAATCTACGATCCCCGCGGCCGCAGCTGGTTTCGCAGCGCCGTCGGCAGCACCGAGCAGATTACCACCGAGCCCTACGTTTTTTTCTCCACCCAAAACGTCGGCACCACCCTCGCCCGACGCAGTGGCGAGCAGGCTGTCATCGGCGCCGACCTGACCCTGGTGGCCCTGTCCCAGACCCTGGCCAAGCACAAGGTGACGGCTGGCACCGAGGTCGTGCTGCTCGATCCCAGGGGCAACGCTGTGGGTTATCCCGACAGCCGCCGGCTGCTCGCCGACGCCCAGTCGACACGCCTGATCAAGGCCCGCGACCTCAGCCCGGCCATCGCCGCCGCACTCGACAACAACACTGACACCACGCGCCTGGAAGCGGCCGGACGCCAGTGGATCGTGTCTCGCAGCCACATGCAGGAAGGCGGGCCCCAAGGCCTGGAACTGGCGTTGCTGGTCCCTGAAGATGAGCTGCTGGACAATGCCTACCGCATGCGCTGGCAAGGCGCGCTCATCACCCTCGCCACCCTGCTGCTGTGCCTGCCCCTGGGCTGGCTGACGTCCAGGATCCTGGTCAAGCCTTTGCGCGAACTGGTGCAGGAGGCCGATGCCATTCGCAGCTTTGACTTCAACTACCCGGTGTCCCGTCGCTCCCCGGTGCTGGAGGTCGATCAGTTGAGCGTCTCGATGGCGCGCATGAAAGAGACCCTGGCAAGTTTCTTTGAAATCACCGCCAGCCTGCGCGCCGAAACCCGCTTCGCCCCGTTGCTGGAACGGGTGTTGTTTGAAACCGTGAAGATCGGCCAGGCCCAGGCCGGCCTGATCTACCTGCGCGAGAACGACGACAATCGGGTCAAGCCGTATGGGCTGGTGATCGATGGAACGCCCAGGGACCTCGACGCCTTCAAGTTGCGCAGCCATGCGCTACAAGCGAGCGCCAGCCCGCCATGGCTCCAGCAACTGGCTACCTCGGACAACCTCGTGGCATCCCTGGGCTTCGAACAGGCGGGCGACCTGCAGGGCGTGCTGCGGGAGCTGGACTCCCCACGCGTCCACTTGATCGGTATTCGCCTGCGCAATCGGCATCAGGAAACCGTCGGCGTACTGGTGTTGCTGGTCACCGACAGCGGCACCGAAGCCGACCTGGAAAAACTGCAGCCCGACCGCATCGCCTTCCTCCAGGCCGTGTCCGGCGCCGCCGCCGTGAGCATCGAGGCCCAGCGCCTGCAAGCCAGGCAAAAGCAATTGCTGGACGCCTTCATCCAATTACTGGCCGGCGCGATCGATGCCAAGAGTCCCTATACCGGCGGCCATTGCCAGCGGGTGCCGGTCCTGACCCTGATGCTCGCCCAGGCCGCCGCTGCCAGCCAGGCACCGGCATTCGACGCCTACCGGCCAACGGAGGATGAATGGGAAGCCCTGCACATCGCCGCCTGGCTGCACGATTGCGGCAAGGTCACCACTCCCGAATACGTGGTCGACAAAGCCACCAAACTGGAAACCCTGAACGACCGGGTCCACGAAATACGCACCCGCTTCGAAGTGCTCAAGCGCGACGCCTGGGTCGACTACTGGCAGGCCGTGGCAAGCGGCGGCGAGCCGTCATCCCTGGCGCAACAGCGTGACGCGACATTGACGGCCCTGGATGACGACTTCGCCTTCGTCGCCCGTTGCAACCTGGGCGCCGAAGCCATGGCCGAGGCCGACCTACAACGCCTGCAGCAGATTGCCCAACGCCCGTGGACCCGGACCCTCGACGATCGCCTGGGGGTTTCCTGGGAAGAGAACCGACGCCAGAATCGCACGCCCAAGCCGACACTACCGGTCACTGAGCCGCTGCTGGCAGACAAGCCCGAACACCTGCTTGAGCGCCACGCGGCCGAACTGATCCCGGCGGACAACCCATGGGGCTTCCAGCTCGATGTTCCGGCCTGGAAATACAACCGCGGCGAACTCTACAACCTGAGCATCACGCGCGGCACGCTGACCCGCGAGGAGCGCTACGTCATCAATCATCACATGGTGCAGACGATCCTGATGCTCAGCCAGTTGCCCTTCCCCAGTCACCTGGACAGCGTGGCGGAGATCGCTGGCGGTCATCACGAGAAAATGGATGGCAGTGGTTACCCCAAGCGCCTCCAGCGCGAAGAGATGAGCCTGCCGGCGCGCATGATGGCCATTGCCGACATTTTCGAAGCACTGACGGCGGCCGACCGCCCCTACAAGAAAGCCAAGAAACTGAGCGAGGCCCTGGGCATCATGGCCACCATGTGCCGTGACGCCCATATCGATCCCGAGCTGTTCGGGCTGTTCATCGAAGAAAAAATCTACGAGAGCTACGCCAACCAGTTCCTCGACCCACACCAGATCGATGAAATCGACCCCCACGGCCTGCTGGTCAAGGCAGGGTTGAAGGCATGAAGGCTATCCCTGTAGGAGCTGACGAGCGAAGCGAGGCTGCGATCTTTCCCCTGACGCTTGAACCTCAAGCGAACGATCAAAAGATCAAAAGATCACAGGCTTCGCCAGCTCCTACGCAAAGCGAGTCAGCAATCCGTCAGGCGCAGGAAGATCGCGGCCAACTGCTCGATGCCGGCTTGATCATGTTCGGTAAAGCGCGCCAGTTTCGGACTGTCCAGGTCGAGCACGCCGATCAGGCGCCCGTCCTTGACCAGCGGCACCACCAGCTCGCTGTTCGACGCGCTGTCGCAGGCGATGTGCCCGGCGAAGGCATGGACGTCTTCGACGCGCTGGGTCTGCCGGGTCGCGGCCGCCGTACCGCATACACCGCGGCCAAAGGGGATCCGCACGCAGGCGATCTGGCCCTGGAACGGTCCCAGGACCAACTCTTCGTTGCGATTGAGGTAGAAACCGGCCCAGTTCAGATCATCCAGCTGACTGGACAGGAAAGCCGAGAACTGCGCGGCGTTGGCAATGAAGTCACGCTCATCGGCCAGCAAGGATTCCAGCTGTGCCGATAACAGCGCGTAGCCGTCAAGGCCGACTCCGGTGCCCTTCAAATCGATCATGCCTTGTGCTCCAACAATTTCAGGCCAACCCAATAACGGGCAAACTGATAGGCGCAACGTCCGTTGCGATTGCCGCGACCGGTTGCCCAGCGCACCGCCAGTACATCCAGCGCTTCGTCGCGCTGCCAGGCCAGCCCGGCCTTGGCCGCCAGTTCGCCGATCCAGTGCTCCACCACGTTGAGGAAATGCTCCTGGGTAAACGGATAAAACGACAGCCACAAGCCAAAGCGGTCGGACAAGGCGATCTTGTCTTCTACCGCTTCGCTGGGGTGAAGTTCGCCGTCGACCCGCTTCCAATTCTCGTTGTCGCTTTCCTTTTCCGGCACCAGGTGACGACGGTTGGAGGTGGCATACAGCAGCACGTTGTCCGGCGCCTGCTCCAGGGATCCATCCAACACGCTCTTGAGCACGCGGTAATCGCCTTCACCGGATTCGAACGACAAGTCATCGCAGAACAAAACGAAGCGCTGGGGCAGTTTCGCCACCTGCTCGACCACGCGGGGCAGATCGGCCAGGTGATCGCGTTCGATCTCGATCAAGCGCAGGCCATGCTGGGCATGCTCAGCCAACAGGGCGCGCACCAGGGACGACTTGCCGGTGCCACGCGAGCCCCAGAGCAAGGCATGGTTGGCGGGCATGCCATCGATGAATTGCCGCGTGTTGCGGCCCAGTTGTTCAACCTGGCGCTCCACGCCGATCAGGTCCGACAAGCGCATGTCGAGGCTGACCTGCAGCGGCATCAGATAGCCGCTGCGCCCGTCACGCTGCCAGCGGGCGGCCAGGGTCTGGGTCCAATCGATGGAGGGCCGAGGCGCCGGCAGCAAAGGTTCGATCCGGGCCAGCACGGCATCGGCACGCTCAAGAAAAGCATTCAATCGCGAGTCCACGTCTTCTCCTCGGACAGGTTCACAGTAATGATGGCGCTCCAGCAACGAAACGCCGTATCCAATGGCGGGTCTACTTCACACAATACACACCGGCTGCACCGGTATTCAGAGATGATCAGCTATGCTTGACCGGCGAAGGGAAACGTAAGTGGCTCATCACTCAATGGACATCAGATTCACCCAACGGCTTTCCTACAAGCAGGCCCGCCTGACCGTCCTGGTGGGCTTCGTGCTGGGCACCTTGCTCAGCCTGATGCAGATTGGCATCGATTATGCCAGCGAAGACGCGTCGATCAACCGTGAAATCCTCTCGCTGCTGGAAATCAGCCACAACCCGGCCTCGCGCATCGCCTACAACATCGACGCCGAACTCGCCCAGGAGTTGTCCATGGGCCTGTTGCGCTCACCGGCCATCATCGGGGCCGAGCTGATCGACAACAACAATACCGTGCTGGCCAGCGTCAAGCGGCCCGAGCTGCAAAGCAGCTACCGGTTCATCAGCGACTTCCTGTTCGGCGCCCAGCGGCAGTTCGAGGACCGGCTCTACCTGGATCACTTGCCCAGCGAATCCCTGGGCATGCTGCGACTGGACGTCGACACCTATGCGTTCGGCAGTCGTTTCCTGCGCCGTGCCGAGGTCACCTTGCTCAACGGCTTCGCCCGTAGCCTGATCCTGACCGGCCTGCTGCTGGCGCTGTTCTACGTGATGCTGACCAAGCCCCTGGTGCGGGTCATCCGCGAACTGAGCAGCCGCGACCCGAGCAGCAGCGAACAGAGCCACCTGGAATGCCCTGCCGGCCATCAGTCCGATGAAATCGGCGTGCTGGTGTCCGTCGCCAACCAGCAGTTCGAAAACATCTCCGCCGAAATCCAGCAGCGGCGTACGGCCGAAAATCGCCTCACTGAATACCTGGCGCAACTGGAGAACATCGTCTCGGCACGCACCGCCGAACTCAAGGCCATCAATACCCGCCTCAGCCAGTCCAACGAGGAGCTGGAAGTGGCCCGGCGCACAGCCCTGGACATGGCCGAAGCCCGCTCCGCGTTCCTCGCCAACATGAGCCACGAGATCCGCACACCGCTCAACGGCCTGCTGGGCATGATCGCGCTCTCCCTGGATGGCCCCCTGACGGCCGAACAACAGCAGCAGCTATCGATTGCCCATGACTCGGGCAAGGTATTGGTCGAACTGCTCAACGACATCCTCGACCTGTCGAAATTCGACGCCGGCCAACTGGAACTCGAACGCATTCCGTTCGATCTCGGCTCCCTGGTGGAGGATACCGCCAACCTGCTTTCCCAGAACGCGGCCCCCAGTGTCGAACTGGCGTGCCTGATCGACCCGCAGTTCCCGGCGCAGGTAGTCGGCGACCCGACCCGGGTGCGCCAGATCGTCAGCAACCTGCTGTCCAACGCACTGAAGTTCACGCGCTTCGGTCGGGTCGACGTGAAGATGAGTCATTACGAAGGCGGCGTGCGAATCGAGGTCTGCGACACGGGCATTGGCATTCCCCAGGAAGCCCAGGCGAGAATCCTGCAACCGTTCACCCAGGCTGGCGCCGGGATTACCCGCCAGTTTGGTGGCACCGGCCTGGGCCTGGCATTGACCTACAACCTCTGCGAAGCCATGCAGGGCCGGTTGACGATCAGTTCCGAAGCCGGCTTTGGCAGCCAGTTCTGTGCCGATCTGCCCCTGCCGTGCCATACCCCGGCGACGCCGGTCGAACCGTTGCACGGCAACGTCGTCGCCATCACCGCCAGCAGCAGCGGGCTGGCCGAGTTGCTGGGCATGCTGTTGCCGGGATGGGGCCTGGATTATGTGCAGCGCTCCATCGAGGACAGGTTGCTGGGGCTCACGCCCGACGTACTGATTACCGACTGCCCGGAATGCCTGTTCAACCTGCGGCCGACCTTTGACGCGCCGATCCTGCTGGTGACCGCCTATGGCAGCTTCATGCCCAGCGAGGAAGCCGCCGCCCTCGCCCCGCTGATACAACAGGCCCGGCCGCTGGCGCGCCATGCGCTGTACCAGATTCTGCGACGCGCCATGCAAAGCGAGGCGACCATCATCAATGACGCACAGATCGAAGCCCTGGCGCCTGCCAAGCGTGGACGGGTGCTGCTGGTGGAGGACAACCCGGTCAACCAACTGGTGGCCAAGGGGATGTTGGTGAAGCTGGGCTGCGAAGTCACTGTCGCGGCCCATGGCGTCGAAGCCCTGGATCAACTGGAACAGCGGGTGTTCGACCTGGTGTTGATGGACTGCAACATGCCGGTGATGGATGGTTACGAAGCCAGCCGGCAGATCCGCCGCAGCGGGCGCTGGTCGGACCTGCCGATTGTGGCCCTGACGGCCAACGCGATGCCCGAGGAACGCGAGCGCTGCCGTGCGGCCGGCATGAACGATTACCTGTCCAAGCCGTTCCGCCGCGAAGAACTGGCGGCAGTGCTGGACCAGTGGGTGCCGACTACGTCAGCGCTTTGATCTGGCCCAGCAGGTGATCGAGACCGTCTCGCAACGTTCCGAGGCGGTCCAGGTCAACACCGCTGTCACACAACAGGCGGGCCTTGAGCGGGCCGACCTGTTCACGCAACGCTCGCCCTGCTGCCGACAGGCTCAAGTGCACCTCCCGCTCGTCCCGGGCCGAACGCTGGCGCTGGACCAGGTCCAACTGTTCCAGGCGCTTGAGCAGTGGCGTCAGCGTGCCGGAATCCAGCGCCAAACGCTCACCCAGGGCCTTGACCGTCGGCTGTTGCGGGGCCGTGTCCTGCCATTCCCACAACACCAGCATCACCAGGTATTGCGGATAGGTCAGGCCGAGCTGATCGAGCATTGGCTTGTAGCCACGAATCACCGCACGCGAAGCGGCGTACAGCTTGAAGCACAACTGGCTGTCGAGTTTCAGCGAATCGGCTGACAGGTCATTCATTTGAGCAGCGCTTCGATCTCACCGGTCAGGTCCTGGGGCTTGGTGGTCGGGGCAAAACGCTTGACCACCTGACCGTCCTTGCCGATCAGGAACTTGGTGAAATTCCACTTGATGCCTTTGGACCCCAGCACGCCAGGCGCCCGCTGTTTAAGCTGGACGAACAGGGGATGGGCGTTGGCACCGTTGACCTCGATTTTCTTGAACAGCGGAAAACTCACACCGAAGTTCAGCTCGCAAAACTCGGTAATCGCCCCTTCGTTGCCCGGCTCCTGCTTACCGAACTGATTGCAGGGAAAGCCCAGCACCACCAGGCCCTGGTCCTTGTAGGTCTGCCACAGCGCCTCAAGCCCCTTGTACTGCGGGGTGAACCCGCACTGGCTGGCCGTGTTGACCACCAGCACAGCCTTGCCGGCGAAATCGGCGAGGGTCTTTTGCTCACCCTTGATGGTGGTGCACGGGATGCTCAGCAGGTTGTCGCTCATGGCAAGGCTCCAGATGGGAAGAAGAGGAGCTTGAAGATAGCGAGCAATTAAATTGCATGCAATTTAATTATCGAAAAAACCCACACAACAGACTGTGGGAGCAAGGCTTGCCCGCGATGAAGGCGATGCGGTCTTTCAGAGATCGAGGCGCCCTGTTTCGCGAGCAAGCTTTGCTCCCACTGAATTACCCCCGTGGGACCAGATCCAGGCACACCGAGTTGATGCAGTACCGCAAACCCGTGGGCGGCGGGCCGTCGGGGAAGACGTGGCCCAAGTGGGCGTCGCATCTGGCGCAGACCACCTCGGTGCGAATCATGCCGTGGCTGACGTCCCGCACCTCCACCACCGCGCTGCCCTCGATCGGCGCGTAGAAACTCGGCCAGCCGCAGCCGGAATCGAATTTGGTCTGCGAATCGAACAACGGTTCGTTGCAGCAGATGCAGTGGTACACACCGTCGGTCTTGGTGGCGTTGTATTTACCGGAGAACGGCCGTTCGGTGCCCTTCAATCGACAGACGTTGTACTGCTCCGGGTCGAGCATGGCGTGCCATTCTTCAAGGGTTTTCTCCAACTTTTCCATCGTCCCACCTCGGCAATTGAAAAAGCCCGATCCGACGCTTTTCCGCAGATCGGGCGGCACGTATGATTGCGCCTCGTCAGACGCCAGTCTGGCAGCCACGTCATGCGCATTCAAACGGATTGTGACGCATGTACCGCGCCAGGCCTGGGCAAAGACGCAGGATCCCCAGTACGGCCGTTCATACGCCACCTGGATCGTTCATTTTCGGGAACACATCGCCATGCAGGTCAGCAAATCGAACAAGCTCGCCAACGTCTGCTACGACATTCGCGGCCCGGTGCTCAAGCACGCCAAACGCCTGGAAGAGGAAGGCCATCGCATCCTCAAGCTGAACATCGGCAACCCGGCCCCCTTTGGTTTCGAAGCGCCCGATGAAATCCTCCAGGACGTCATCCGCAACCTGCCGACCGCCCAGGGCTACAGCGACTCCAAGGGCCTGTTCAGTGCCCGCAAGGCCGTGATGCAGTACTACCAGCAGAAGCAGGTCGAAGGGATCGGCATCGAGGACATCTACCTGGGCAACGGCGTGTCCGAGCTGATCGTGATGTCCATGCAGGCCCTGCTCAACAACGGTGACGAAGTGCTGGTGCCGGCACCGGACTATCCGCTGTGGACCGCTGCCGTGAGCCTGTCCGGTGGCAACCCGGTGCATTACCTGTGCGACGAACAGGCCAACTGGTTTCCCGACCTGGCGGACATCAAGGCCAAGATCACGCCCAATACCAAGGCACTGGTGATCATCAACCCGAACAACCCGACCGGCGCCGTGTATTCCAGGGAAGTGCTGCTGGGCATGCTGGAACTGGCCCGCCAGCACAACCTGGTGGTGTTCTCCGACGAGATCTACGACAAGATCCTCTACGACGATGCCGTGCATGTGTGCACCGCGTCCCTGGCGCCAGACCTGCTGTGCCTGACCTTCAACGGCCTGTCCAAGTCCTATCGGGTCGCCGGTTTCCGCTCCGGCTGGATCGCCATCTCCGGGCCCAAGCACCATGCCCAGAGCTACATCGAAGGCATCGACATGCTGGCCAACATGCGCCTGTGTGCCAACGTGCCGAGCCAGCATGCGATCCAGACGGCGCTGGGCGGCTACCAGAGCATCAACGACCTGGTCCTGCCCCAGGGCCGGCTGCTGGAACAGCGCAATCGCACCTGGGAACTGCTCAACGACATCCCCGGCGTCAGTTGTGTCAAGCCGATGGGCGCGCTGTATGCCTTCCCGCGGATCGACCCGAAGGTCTGCCCGATCCACAACGATGAAAAATTCGTCCTCGACCTGCTGCTGTCCGAAAAGCTGCTGGTGGTCCAGGGCACGGCGTTCAACTGGCCGTGGCCGGATCACTTCCGCGTCGTGACCCTGCCGCGGGTCGATGACCTCGACCAGGCCATTGGCCGGATCGGCAACTTCCTCAAGTCCTACCGTCAATAAGCCGGACGGCGTGCGAGGCGTCCTCACCTCGCACGCTGTTTGATTCAGCAACATATCCGTTCTGCCGACTCTGCAAGGCCTTCTACACTACGGGCGGGACCGCCGACGTCCCCCCAAGCTCAACGTTCACGGGGGGCAGGCGTCGTATTTCTTTTCCCCATTCACTTTCAGAAAAGTCTTTCAAACATTTAGGACGCCTGTAGGACACAGTTTGAAATAGTCGGCGAGTTGAATAGCCTGCGGCAGCACCTTATATACCCCGCATAACGCTACATCTTTAGCACGAGGAGATTTTCACAACCATGATGCGCATCCTGCTGTTCTTGGCCACTAACCTGGCGGTCGTGCTGATTGCCAGCATCACCCTAAGCCTCTTCGGCTTCAACGGGTTCATGGCGGCCAATGGGGTTGACCTCAACCTCAATCAGCTGCTGATCTTCTGTGCGGTGTTCGGTTTCGCCGGTTCCCTGTTCTCGCTGTTCATCTCCAAGTGGATGGCGAAGATGAGCACCGGCACCCAGATCATCAGCCAGCCGCGCACGCGTCACGAACAATGGCTGCTGCAGACCGTCGAGCAACTGTCCCGCGAAGCCGGTATCAAGATGCCGGAAGTCGGGATCTTCCCGGCCTACGAGGCCAACGCCTTCGCCACCGGCTGGAACAAGAACGACGCACTGGTCGCCGTCAGCCAGGGGTTGCTCGAGCGGTTCTCGCCCGATGAAGTCAAGGCCGTGCTGGCCCACGAGATCGGCCACGTCGCCAACGGCGATATGGTGACCCTGGCGCTGATCCAAGGCGTGGTGAACACCTTCGTGATGTTCTTCGCCCGCATCATCGGCAACTTCGTCGACAAGGTGATCTTCAAGAACGAAGAAGGCCAGGGTATCGCCTACTACGTGGCGACCATCTTCGCCGAGCTGGTATTGGGCATCCTCGCCAGCGCCATCGTCATGTGGTTCTCGCGCAAGCGCGAGTTCCGCGCCGACGACGCCGGTGCACGCCTGGCCGGCACCAGTGCCATGATCGGTGCCCTGCAGCGCCTGCGCGCCGAGCAAGGCTTGCCGGTGCACATGCCCGACACCCTGAATGCCTTTGGCATCAACGGTGGCATCAAGCAGGGCCTGGCACGCATGTTCATGAGCCACCCGCCGCTGGAAGAGCGTATTGACGCACTGCGTCGTCGGGGTTGATCGCCGGGCTCAAAAAACCCGCAGTAATGTTGTTCACCTAGAAAAAACGGCGCTTCTTTCAGAAATGGGAAGCGCCGTTTTTTTTGGTTTTGTTGTTTTGGTGTGTATATCCGTTATTTAGGTAACGGCTGCTTATGGTTCCGCTCTTACAGCGGCTCACTTTTGAGAAGCGCAAAAGTAAGCAAAACGCTTCACCATATCCGTTGCTGCGGTAACGGCGGCTTATGGTTCCGCTCTTACAGCGGGTCACTTTTGGAAGAGCGCCAAAAGTAACCAAAAGCGCTTTGCCCCACCACTCGGCACCTCGCCTAGGCTCGGTGTGCCCTCACTCCGGCATTGCTCCGTGGGCCCGCCGCGAAGGGCCATCCATGGCCCAGCGCGGCTAACCCGGCATCCATGCCGGGTTGCCCACTGCGCAATGCCTGCGTTCGGCCATCGTGGTTAACGGGGCGCCGAGATCAACATCCACGCCGAGGCGGCCTTATAGCCGACCTGGCTCTCCCGGTCATACACCCATCAGAACTGTGGGAGCAAAGCTTGCTCGCGATGGCGGTGGCTCAGTCACATGGATGTTGGGTTTGCTGGCCTCATCGCGAGCAAGCTTTGCTCCCACAGGGGATTTGGGTGTTCATGAGTCTTGTGTTCACTGCAGCCCCATTGTGGGAGCGAGCCTGCTCGCGATAGCGGTGGCTCAGCCACATAGATGCCGGCATGCGCCCAGCTCTTGCTCTTGCTCTTGCTCTTGCTCTTGCTCTTGCTCTTGCTCTTGCTCTTGCTCTTGCTCTTGCTCTTGCTCTTGCTCTTGCTCTTGCTCTTGCTCTTGCTCTTGCTCTTGCTCTTGCTCTTGCTCTTGCTCTTGCTCTTGCTCTTGCTCTTGCTCTTGCTCTTGCTCTTGCTCTTGCTCTTGCTCTTGCTCTTGCTCTTGCTCTTGCTCTTGCTCTTGCTCTTGCTCTTGCTCTTGCTCTTGCTCTTGCTCTTGCTCTTGCTCTTGCTCTTGCTCTTGCTCTTGCTCTTGCTCTTGCTCTTGCTCTTGCTCTTGCTCTTGCTCTTGCTCTTGCTTTGGATCTTGATCTGAACGCCCCGTTAACCACGCTGGCCGAACGCAGGCATTGCGCAGTGGGCATCCCGGCATGGATGCCGGGTTAGCCGCGCTGGGCCATGGATGGCCCTTCGCGGCGGGCCCACGGAGCAATGCCGGAGTGAGGGCACACCGAGCCTAGGCGAGGTGCCGAGTGGTGGGGCAAAGCGCTTTTGGTTACTTTTGGCGCTCTTCCAAAAGTGACCCGCTGTAAGAGCGGAACCATAAGCCGCCGTTACCGCAGCAACGGATATGTACTCGATCAACAAAATCCAGGCCACCTGTCAGGCCGCCATCGGGAGCGAGCATGCTCCCGATGGCATCAGCACAACCACCGCTTCAACCTCTGGACAGCCGATAAACACGCTCATCCAACCGTTTCACACCCGCCTGCAAAAACTTCCAGCTCTCCCCCAGTACATCCTGCTCCTGCAACACCTCCAACTGCCAGACACCTCCCAGCAGCCGCTGCACCTCATCATCCCCGACGGAAAACGGCGGGCCAGGCATTTCATCCTGGTTGTAATCCAAGGTAATCAACAAGCCGACCCCATCGGGCAGGATCTTCTGCAGATGAGCCGCGTACCGTTCCCGCATCGGCACGGGCAACGCGATTAATGCAGCGCGGTCGTACAGAGCCGTGCAATCGGCCACATCCTGCGGGTCCAGGGCAAAGAAATCACCGCAGCGAATCTCGATATCACCGGCACGGAACACCCTGAAAGCGCCCTCTTCACTCACAACCGCCTCAAGCTGATGCTCAAGGAAAAAATCCGTGGCGGCTTTTTCCGACAATTCCACGCCCAACACCGAATAACCCTGATGAGCAAGCCACAGCAGATCCAGGCTTTTGCCACACAACGGCACCAGCACCCGACTGCCCTGGGCCAAGCCCAATTGCGGCCAGAAACGTTGCAGGTAGGGGTTCACCTCTGGCAGGTGAAAACCAATCTGGTTCGATGACCAGCGCTTGTGCCAAAACTCGGGCTCCATGATTCGCTCCAAAAAAATCGATCAAAACGGGCTAAAACTTATATTAGATTTAGATCATTGACCTGACGGAAGATGACTCCATCTTAACGCTCAGGAGTCCCTTCATGCTGCCCAGCCTGTTTATCTCCCATGGCTCACCGATGCTCGCCCTGGAGCCCGGCGACAGTGGTCCGGCATTGGCTCGCCTGGCCGCTCAATTGCCCAAGCCCAAGGCCATCGTCATCGTGTCCGCCCACTGGGAAAGCAACGAACTGCTGGTCAGCGCCAATCCGCAGCCGCGCACCTGGCACGACTTCGGCGGCTTTCCACCAGCCCTGTATGAGGTGCAGTACCCCGCGCCTGGCGATCCTCAACTGGCCACGCAAGTCGCAGCCATGCTCAACACCGCGCATCTGCCGACACGCCTCGACCCTCAACGGCCGTCCGACCATGGCGTCTGGGTGCCGTTGTCTTTGATGTACCCCGAGGCCGACATCCCGGTGGTGCAGGTTTCCCTGCCCAGCCGCCAGGGACCGGTGTTGCAGACACAGGTCGGCCAGGCCCTCGCGAGCCTGCGTCAGCAGGGCATCTTGCTGATCGGTTCCGGCAGCATCACCCATAACCTGCGCGACCTGGACTGGAACGCCGGCCCCAACAGCATTGAGCCCTGGGCCAAGGCCTTTCGCGATTGGATGGTTGAGACGCTGGCGGCCGACGACGAGGCCGCGCTGCATGATTACCGTCGCCAGGCGCCGAACGCCGTGCGCAGCCACCCCAGCGATGAGCACTTGCTGCCGCTGTATTTTGCCCGGGGTGCGGGGGGCAAGTTCAGCGTTACCCATGCGGGGTTCACGATGGGGACGCTGGGGATGGACATCTATCGGTTCGACTGACTGATGGACCGGGTCGCTTCAATCGCGAGCAAGCTCGCTCCCACATTGGATTTTCTGTGGGAGCGAGCTTGCTCGCGATTGGCCTCCACACCACTTTCCATGACAGAACACCAAACGACAGGCATAAAAAATCCCCGAACCAGTCGGGGATTTTTCATGTTCGATCAATCAGCCCAAGAGCCGATCAATCTTCGCGGTAGCGACGCAGTTTGAGCTGCTTGCCAGCCACGCGGGTGTCTTTCAGCTTGGTCAGCAACTTCTCCAGACCATCTTCCGGCAGCTCTACCAGACTGAAGCTATCACGCACCTGGATGCGGCCGATCGCTTCGCGGGCCAGGCCGCCTTCGTTGAGGATGGCACCCAGCAGGTTCTTGGCAGCGATGCCGTCACGGGCACCCAGCGCGGTACGGCAGCGAGCACGACCTTCGGCCAGCGGGATCGGAGCACGACGCTCGCGATCACCACGGTCCGGACGATCACCGGTACGCTCAGGACGATCGCCACGCGGTGCGTTGTTCGGCACCAGGGGACGTTCCTTCTCGATTGCAGCCAGGTTCAGCGCTTGGCCATTGGTGGCCTTGCGCAGCAGTGCGGCGGCCAGGGCGCGTGGGGTGCAACCGATGTCGGCGGTCAGGCGATCGAGCAGATCACCGTGGGTCGATTCGGCGTCAGCCACCAGTGGCGACAGGCTGTTGGTCAGTTTCTTGATGCGAGCATCGAGAACGGCCTGGGCGTCCGGCAGGCGAACTTCAGCTACCTTCTGGCCAGTTACACGCTCGATCACTTGCAGCATGCGACGCTCACGCGGGGTGACCAGCAGCAGCGCACGGCCTTCGCGACCGGCACGGCCAGTACGGCCGATACGGTGAACGTAGGATTCCGGATCGTACGGCATGTCCACGTTGAATACGTGGGTGATGCGCGGAACGTCCAGGCCACGGGCAGCAACGTCGGTCGCCACAACGATGTCCAGGCGGCCATCCTTGAGGGAGTCGATCACGCGCTCACGCTGGTTCTGGGCAATGTCACCGTTCAGCGCAGCGGCTTTGTAGCCTTTGGCTTCCAGGGCGCTGGCCAGGTCCAGGGTCGCTTGCTTGGTGCGCACGAACATGATCAGGGCGTCGAAGTCTTCCACTTCCAGCAAGCTGAGAACGGCAGACGTCTTCTGATCAGCGTGAACCAGCAGGTGAGCCTGCTCGATCGCGGTGACGGTCTGGGTCTTGGTCTGGATCTTCACGTGTTGCGGATCGCGCAGGTGGCGCTCGGCAATGGCACGGATCGATTGCGGCAGGGTGGCCGAGAACAATACAGTCTGGCGAGTCGCTGGCAGGGCCTTGAAGATGACTTCCAGGTCATCCATGAAACCCAGCTTGAGCATTTCGTCGGCTTCGTCGAGAACCAGGTGGTTCACGGTAGCCAGGACTTTTTCGTCACGACGCAGGTGATCGCACAGACGACCCGGAGTGGCGACAACGATCTGCGCGCCATTACGGATGGCTTTCAGTTGTGGGCCCATCGGGGCACCGCCGTAAACGGCCACAACGGTAACGCCAGGCATCTGCTTGGAATAGGTTTCGAAAGCGGTTGCTACTTGCAGCGCCAACTCACGAGTTGGCGCCAGGATCAGGGCTTGCGGTTCGCGCTTGGCAGGATCGATGCGATGCAGGATCGGCAGGGCGAACGCAGCGGTTTTACCCGTACCGGTTTGCGCCTGGCCAATCATGTCGTGGCCGGCCATGATGATCGGGATCGATTGCTGCTGAATCGCCGAAGGTTCTTCGTAGCCGGTCGCAGTGACGGCAGCAAGAATGTTCGGGTTGAGATTAAAAGCGGCGAAGCCGCCGGTTTCCTGGGTCATGGGTCTGCCTCTAAGTGCATCCGCAAAGACCCATGCTCCAAAGCTGCGCGTGCCGTGTTGAGACTCAAGAGTCGCCCTGGCTGCTTTGTCGGCGGGGATTTGCGAAAACGAATGAATGAAAAAGAACGTCGTGGAAGCATCCGTTGTGCGGACATGCAACCGAAGCTGACTTCGGGGAATTGCGCTACCTTGACGCGGCCCGGCTAAAGGCCGGCGCGCACTATACCGGAATTCGCCCAAAAAGGGAGCTTTTTTTATTGCCTGAGCCCGTTATGGGGCTCGCTGTGACAAGGCCTTGGGGTTAACGGTACAACCGTTTGTTTTACAGAGGCCCAGCGTTGCGGGGATGGGTGCTAAAACGGTTCATCTTTACCTGTGGGAGCAAAGCTTGCTCGCGATGCAGACACCGCGATTTCCGCAAAGGTCTGAGTGGTGTTCATCGCGAGCAAGCTTTGCTCCCACAGGAGGTTGTCACACCTTGGACGGGGGTCAGGTCGCCGGGCGGATGGCCTTGATCAACGACTGCAACGAATAACCCAGCCTCGGCGCCAGCCCTTCGGCCCTGGCGACCAGTCCCTGCATGTCCAGCTCCTGATCCAGGTCCGCCGGCACGATCAGGATCACGTTGCCCTCCTTCACCGGCAGCTCCCAATAATGCCGGTGGTACAAGCCGCGCAACAGCGCCGCGCCCAATGGCTTGCCGTCATCCGTGGCCCACTGGTTGATCACCAGCCAGCCACCCGGGTTGAGGCGTTTCTGGCAATTTTCCAGGAAGCCCCAGGCCAGGTGCCCGACGCCGGGACCGACATCGGTATAGAGGTCGACGAAAATCAGGTCCGCCGGCTCGGCGCTTTCAAGCAGTTCCAGTGCATCGCCGACGCGGATGTACAGGCGCGGATCGTCATCCAGCCCCAGGTATTCGATGGCCAGGCGCGGCACGTCGGGGCGCAATTCAATGGCCTCGACATCTTCCAACGGCAGGAACTTGAGGCAGGCCTGGGTCAACGTACCGGCGCCCAGCCCCAGGAACAGCGCACTTTCCGGCTGCTCGTGACACAACGCGCCGATGAGCATGGCGCGGGTATAGTCATATTCGAGCCAGCTCGGGTCGGCTGTGAACACGCAACTCTGCTCGATGGCATCGCCAAACTCGAGAAACCGGTAATCGGCCACTTCGAATACGCGAATCATGCCGAACTCGTCGTGCACCTCGGCGAGCAAATGCTCGACGCGCTCCTCTGTCATTTCATCTCCTGATGGTGGCCGTGCCGGCTTGAGCCTGCGAATACGGGACAAAGGCGCGATTGTCCGCGAAGCGACCGGAGCAGGTCACGCACTAATTTGCTGATAACATGGCCGTCCGAGCGTAAATCACCTAGAGATCATGATGAGCCAACCCTGGAGCCCTGACAGCTGGCGCGCCCTGCCGATCCAGCAGCAACCCCGCTACCCCGACGCCGCGCACCTGTTGCAGGTGGAGCAGACCCTGGCCAGTTATCCGCCACTGGTGTTTGCCGGTGAAGCCCGGGAGTTGCGCCGTCAGTTCGCCGAGGTGACCCAGGGCCGGGCGTTCCTGCTGCAAGGCGGCGACTGCGCCGAAAGCTTTGCCGAGTTCTCGGCGGCCAAGATCCGCGACACCTTCAAGGTGCTCTTGCAGATGGCGATCGTCATGACCTTTGCCGCCGGCTGCCCGGTGGTCAAGGTCGGGCGCATGGCCGGGCAGTTCGCCAAGCCGCGCTCGGCCAACGACGAAACCATCGACGGCGTGACCTTGCCGGCCTACCGGGGCGATATCGTCAACGGTATCGGTTTCGACGAGAAAAGCCGCGTACCGGACCCGGAGCGGTTGCTGCAGTCCTACCACCAGTCCACCGCCACCTTGAACCTGCTGCGCGCCTTCGCCCAGGGCGGGTTCGCCGACCTGCACCAGGTGCACAAGTGGAACCTGGACTTCATCGCCAATTCGGCCCTGGCGGAAAAATACAGCCACCTGGCCGACCGCATCGACGAAACCCTGGCATTCATGCGCGCCTGCGGCATGGACAGCTCGCCGCAACTGCGCGAAACCAGCTTTTTCACTGCCCACGAAGCGTTGCTGCTCAACTACGAAGAAGCCTTCGTGCGCCGTGACAGCCTGACCAACGACTATTACGACTGCTCGGCCCACATGCTGTGGATCGGCGACCGCACCCGTCAGTTGGACGGCGCCCATGTCGAATTCCTGCGCGGGGTGAACAACCCGATCGGGGTCAAGGTCGGCCCGAGCATGGACCCGGACGATCTGATACGCCTGATCGACGTGCTCAACCCGCAGAACGACCCCGGCCGACTGAACCTGATCGCCCGGATGGGCGCTAACAAGGTCGGCGAACACTTGCCGCCGCTATTGCGCGCCGTGCAGCGTGAAGGCAAGCAAGTGCTGTGGAGCTCAGACCCGATGCATGGCAACACCATCAAGGCCAGCAGCGGCTACAAGACCCGCGACTTTGCGCAGATCCTCGGTGAGGTGAAGCAGTTCTTCCAGGTCCACGAAGCCGAAGGCACCTATGCCGGCGGGATTCACATCGAAATGACCGGGCAAAACGTCACCGAATGCATCGGCGGCGCACGCCCGATTACCGAGGACGGGCTGTCGGACCGCTACCACACCCACTGCGACCCGCGGATGAATGCCGATCAGTCGCTGGAATTGGCTTTTCTGATTGCTGAGACGTTGAAGCAGGTTCGGCGGTGAATCAGTAGATCCTTCTTCGCCGGTTCAATCGCCTCGCGAGCAGGCTCGCTCCCACAGGGATATGCGGTGACCACAGCTTTTGTGTCCACGGCAAATCAAATGTGGGAGCGAGCCTGCTCGCGATGAGGCCAGGTCAGTCACCACTTAATTGGGCCAACGCCACCGCCAACCGCCCCCCACTCACTCGCTGGCAATTGAGCTGCACCCGCTCCAGCCCCAGCCACCGGGCCATACGCCTCAGGTTCAGCGCCAGGGCCTGCATCCCCTCCTCGTCCAGCCCCGACGCATCCTCGTGCACGGCATGCACGGCCAACTGCCCCAAGGCCCGTTCTGCCCGCAGGTCCACCCGCGCGGCAATGCGTTCGTGGTGCAGGAACGGCAACACGTAATAGCCATACACCCGCTTGTGCACGGGGGTGTAGATCTCCAACCGGTAGCGAAAGTCGAACAACCGCTCGGTACGGCCGCGCTCCCAGACCAGCGAGTCGAACGGCGACAACAAGGCACTGGCGGCGACCTTGCGAGGAATTTTCGCCGCAGGTCGGCACCAGGCCGGTTGTTTCCAGCCTTGCACCTGGCAGCGCAGCAGTTCCCCGGCCTCCTCCAGCTCGGCCAGGCGCCCGCGACAGTCGGCCGGAGCGAGGCGAAAGTAGTCGCGCAGGTCTTTCTCGGTGGCAATGCCCAAGGCGTCGGCAGCATGCATCAGCAAGCCGCGTTGGGCCTGGGCCTCGTCCGGCAACGGTTGCTGCAGGATCGCGGCCGGCAGTACCCGTTCCGGCAAGTCGTAGAGCCGCTCGAACCCGCGTCGCCCCGCCACCGTGACTTCGCCCGCGGCGAACAGCCACTCCAGCGCATGTTTCTCCGCGCTCCAGTCCCACCAAGGCCCGGCCTTTTCCTTGCGCGTAGACAAACTGCCCGCACCCAGGGCGCCCTGTTCCTGGACCGCGGCCAGGACGCGGCGGATGACATCCTGGCGTTCTTGGCCGAAACGCGCCAATTGCTGGTAGATCCCTTCGCCACCCGAAGCCCGATCCATGCGCCAGCGCATCAGCGGATACATCGACATCGGCAGCAGCGACGCTTCATGGCCCCAATATTCGAACAGCGTGCGACGTCGGCCCTGGCTCCAGGCTGCTTGATCGAGCAAATCGCGATTGTAGTGACCGAGGCGGGAGAACAGCGGGAGGTAATGCGAGCGCACCAACGCATTGACTGAGTCGATCTGCAGGACGCCGAGGCGTTCGATCAGGCGGTTGAGGCGTGAGGGTTGCACCGAAGCTGGCGGTGAGCGCCCATCGAATCCTTGGGCGGCCAACGCCAGACGCCGGGCCTGTTTGAGGGTAAAGGACAGAGTCGCGGGCATGAAGATCTCCTTGTCTGCTCGCAACCTACCTCACCAGTAAGGGGTTTGTGTAGGAAAGGATGGCTCATTTGTGCATTGGGTCGTCCCAGAATGGCCGAACCACTTCCTGCTCCACGTCGGCACGACTCACACCGATGTCCTTGAGCGCCTCGTCGCTCATTCCGGCCAGCAGTTCACGCTCGTGGTGCAATTCGTACCAGCGGCTAAACTTGTGCAGCAGGGCGCTGACGGAAAAGCCGTGGGAGAGTTTGTCTATCAGTAGATAACCTTTTTGACCTTTCATCGTGATGTCCTCCGTTGGGGATGGATCAAGTCTCGCGCTAACGATAAGATCAATCCAACGAATGTTTCTTATGCAATACATCTCGGAGATTGATCAATTGTCGAGTTACCCGAGCATCGATACGGAAGTGCTGCGTACCTTTGTCGCCATCGCCGACCAGGGCGGGTTCACCCGGGCCGGGGAATTGGTCAATCGCACCCAGTCTGCCGTCAGCATGCAGATGAAGCGGCTGGAAGAAGACGTGTTGCAACGACGGCTGTTCGAGCGTGACGGGCGCCAGGTCAAGCTCACCGCCGAAGGCCAGGTGCTGCTGGGTTACGCGCGGCGGATCCTCAAGCTGCACAGCGAAGTGTTCAATACCCTGCGCGAACCGCACATGGTCGGCACGGTGCGCATCGGCACGCCGGACGATTACGTGATGCGCTTCCTGCCAGGCATCCTGCAGCGCTTCGCTCAGTTCTACCCGCTGATCGAAATTGAAGTGCACTGCGAATCGTCCAAGCAGTTGCTGTTGCGCCAGGACCTGGACCTGTCCATCGTCACCCGCAAACCGGGGGACGAAATCGGCCAGTTGCTGCGCAAGGAGCGCTTTGTCTGGGCCGAAGCCGCCTGCTTCAACGTCCACGAACAAACACCGCTGCCCCTGGCGATGTTCAACAGTGACTGTTTCTGCCGGCAATGGGCCTGCAATGCGCTGGATGCCATGGGCCGCGATTATCGCGTGGCGTACAACAGCTCGAGCCTGTCGGCGCTCATGGCGGTGGTGGGCGCCGGCCTGGCAATCACGGCGCAACTGGAAAGCCTGCTGACCCCGGACATGCGCGTGCTGGGCGAAGCTGAAGACCTGCCGGAACTGCCCGAGGCCAGCATCATGCTGATCCGTAACCTGCATAACCCCTCGCCGATCACCGAGTGCCTGGCCGAGCACATCATCGAAGGCTTCAAACTTTAAAGGCGAGCAGCACCGCGCACAGCACCAGGAAACCGCAGAACAGCCCGCGCAACAGCCGCTCCGGCAAGGCGTGGGCGACCTTCACCCCCCAACTGATGCTCAGCAGGCCACCGACGGCCAGCGGCAGGCCGATGCTCCAGTCCACCTCATGGTGAAACGCATAGGTGGCGAGGGTCACGCCGGTACTGGGCAAGGCCAGTGCCAGGGATAACCCTTGGGCGACCACCTGGCTGGTGCCAAAGATGCTGGTCAGGATCGGCGTCGCGACCACGGCCCCGCCAACACCGAACAAACCACCCATGGTCCCGGATGCCGCCCCCAACACGGCGAGCCATGGCCAGCCATAACGCATCTGCGCCGACGCCGGTGCGGTGGCGGCGAACATGCGGGCCAGGTTGTAGAGGGTCAGCGCGATCAGGAACGCGACGAAGCCGATCCGCATGCTGTTCGCGTCGATCCCCACGGCCCAGATCGAACCCAGCCAGGCAAAGCAGAAACCCATGGAAGCCAACGGCAGGACATGGCGCAATTCGATGCGATTGCGCTGGTGATAGCGCCACAACGCGAGCATCACGTTGGGTACCACCATGACCAGCGCCGTACCTTGGGCCAGTTGCTGGTCGAGGCCGAACCAGACGCCCAGCACCGGAATGGCAATCAAGCCGCCGCCGATCCCGAACAATCCCCCCAGGGTGCCCAACACGGCACCAAACACCAAAAACTGCACAAATTCGAACAAGACGATTCCCCTTTCATCAGGGTGCTTATCCTACGCAGTCGGCGCCAGCGGGGAAACGTAACATCTCTCATGACGTCAGAATTATCTGGCGCATTAAAGATTCGCCCGCTAGATTCGTATCGATCATTGATTGAAGGTTTTGCCATGAACACCCTGCGTGACACCCCCGAAGCTTGCGAAGCCCTGTTGCTCGACAACCAGGTCTGTTTCGCCTTGCACTCCACGTCGCTGCTGATGACCAAAGTCTATAAGCCGCTGCTACAGGCCTTGGGCCTGACATATCCGCAATACCTGGCGATGATGGTGTTGTGGGAAAAGGACGGATTGACCGTCGGTGAAATCAGCACACGCTTGCTGACAGACCCCGGCTCGCTGACGCCACTGCTCAAGCGCCTGGAAGCCGAAGGCCTGTTGAGCCGCACCCGCAGTCGTGAAGACGAACGCGTGGTGATTGTCGAACTCACCGAACAGGGCCGCGCCCTGCGCGAAAAAGCCCTCGACATCCCCCAATGCATCCTCGCCGCCAGCGGCCTGACCCTGGAGCAGTTGAAGAAGCTGCAACTTGACCTGCAGGCACTGCGCGGGCATTTGCAGGACAGCCTCTGACCTCTCCTGTGGGAGCGGGCTTGCTCGCGAAGGCGCCGGCACATCCAATACCCCCACCAACTGATCCACCGCTATCGCGAGCAGGCTCGCTCCCACAGTGGTTCTGTGTCGGACATGAATTTTGTGTTCGCAGGAGATCCAGTGTGGGAGCGAGCCTGCTCGCGATAGCGGCAGCCCTGTCTACCCTGTCCTCCTCAAAAAATTTTTACGCTCAATAACCGCTCTAGCTAAAGGCTTTCAGGCCTTTTCAGATTGCCGATTCCATCTCGCCTCGAAAATTTATCTTGCGCGCAAAATATTAGCGCTATACATTCGCTTCACACCTACTTAGCGCGCAAACATTTAGCGCAACAACACCAACCCAGAAGCGAGGCTCTCATCATGCAAACTCTCTACACCGCAATCGCAACCTCCACCGGCGGCCGTGATGGTCGTGCGATCTCCAGCGACAACATCCTCGACGTCAAACTCGCCACGCCCAAGGAACTCGGTGGTGCAGGCGGTGCGGCGACCAACCCTGAGCAACTGTTCGCCGCCGGCTACTCGGCCTGCTTCATCGGCGCACTGAAATTCGTGGCCAGCCAGAGCAAACGCAAGATCCCGGACGACGCCTCGATTACCGCCCATGTCGGCATCGGCCAGATCCCCGGCGGTTTCGGCCTCGACATCGACCTGCACATCAGCCTGCCAGGGCTGGACCAGGCCGACGCGCAAAGCCTGGTGGATGCGGCTCACCAAGTCTGCCCGTACTCCAACGCCACCCGCGGCAACGTTGATGTGCGCCTGCACGTCACCGTCTGACAACCGACCCTGGACCCAAACCTAAGGAGATGCACATGAACACGCTCAGCAAAGCCTTGACCGCCACCCTTCTCACCCTCAGCGTCAGCAGTGCCTTCGCCGACGGCATCGTCGAACACAACACCCAGGCGTTTCTCGACGCGCTGAATGCCGGCACCGGCAAGCCCCTGGAGCAACTGTCGCCCAAGGACGCCCGCGCCGTATTGGTGGGCGCCCAGGCAGGGGTAAAACTGACCCTGCCCAAGGCCGACGTCAGCGAGAAAACCATCCAGGTCGATGGCCAGCCGATCAGCCTGACCATCGTTCGCCCAGCCGGGGTCAAGGGTGAGTTACCCGTGTTCATGTTCTTCCACGGCGGTGGCTGGGTATTGGGCGACTTCCCAACCCACGAACGCCTGGTCCGGGATCTGGTGGCGGGCTCGGGCGCTGTCGCGGTGTTCGTCAACTACACGCCCTCACCCGAGGCGCATTACCCGGTGGCGATCAACCAGGCCTACGCCGCCACGAAATGGGTGGCCGAACACGGCAAGCAGATCAACGTCGACGGCAAGCGCCTGGCCGTGGTGGGCAACAGCGTCGGCGGCAACATGGCGGCGGTCGTGGCCTTGATGGCGAAGGACAAAGGCACGCCGGCGATCCGTTTCCAGGCGTTGCTGTGGCCGGTGACCGATGCCAGCTTCGAGACGGCGTCCTACAACCAGTTCGCCGAGGGGCACTTCCTCAGTAAAAACATGATGAAGTGGTTCTGGGACAACTACACCACCGATGCCGGGCAACGCAGCGAGATCTATGCCTCGCCGTTACGCGCCAGCACCGCACAACTCAAGGGCCTGCCGCCCGCGCTGGTACAAACCGCCGAGGCCGACGTCTTGCGTGATGAAGGTGAAGCCTATGCCCGCAAGCTGGACGCGGCCGGTGTACCCGTCACGGCCGTACGCTACAACGGCATGATCCACGACTATGGTTTGCTCAACGTGGTCAGCCAGGTGCCCGCGGTGCGTTCGGCAATGCTGCAGGCGTCGCAGGAGCTCAAGCAACACTTGAAGTGATTTGTGGTGAAACACTGTGGGAGCAAGGCTTGCCCGCGATGAGAACAGTGCGGTGTCTCTGGAACCGAGGCGTCTGTATCGCGAGCAAGCTTTGCTCCCACAGGGCAGGGATAAATCCCCTCACCACAGATCCCATCCGGTCCCTCGGTCTGAACATGATCCGCAGGCATAAAAAAGCCCGACTCAATGGTCGGGCTTTTTCATACACAAGGCTTCGCTTATTTAGCGCGGCCTTTGTAGGAACCGCCTTCGCGGGTATCGATCTCGATCTTGTCACCGATTTCGATGAAGTCAGCAACTTGCAGCTCAGTACCGTTGCTCAGTTTGGCAGGCTTCATGACCTTGCCGGAAGTGTCGCCGCGAGCGGAACCTTCAGTGTAGTCAACGACACGCACGATAGTGGTCGGCAGTTCTACGGAAACCAGGCGCTCTTCGAAGAACACGGCTTCGCAGACGTCGGTCATGCCTTCTTCGATGAATGGCAGAACGCTTTCGATGTCTTCGGCGTTCAGCTCGTACATGGTGTAGTCAGTGGTGTCCATGAACGTGTAGGTGTCGCCGCTGATGAAGGACAGGGTCGCTTCTTTGCGGTCGAGGATCACGTCGTCCAGTTTGTCGTCGGCGCTGTAGACGATCTCGGTCTTGTAACCGGTCAGCAGGTTCTTCAGCTTGGTCTTCATGATCGCGCTGTTACGACCCGACTTGGTGAACTCAGCTTTCTGAACCAGCCAAGGATCGTTTTCGAGACGGATCACGGTCCCGGGTTTCAGTTCTTTACCAGTTTTCATTGCGAATATCCGAATTTGGATGGGATTTACAAAAATCTAGGCCGCGTATCATATCCAATTTACATAAAACTTCACCAGCGCTGCGGCAAGATCAGCTCGCGAGGCCTGTTCCAGACACCACGCCTGGGCATGTTCGGCCAGTTCCTGCTGCTGTTCACGGCTGGCTTTCCAATGTTCGGTCATGTCCTGGCCGGCATTCCAGGCCCGCCAAAGACCGCTGGTCGCTTTTTGCGCCGCCGGCGAAAGCCCCTGATTGTAGAGCCTGAGAAACGCCTCGAGTTTTTCCAGGTGGACGTCTTCTTCCTGCTGGTAGATATGCCAAAGCAACGGCCGGCCAGCCCATTGGGCGCGCACGAAAGAGTCTTCGCCACGCACGGCGTTGAAATCGCAGCACCATAGCAGTTGGTCGTACTGGTCCTGGCGAATGAACGGCAACACCTGCACCGTCAGTGCGCCGCGTCGATGTACCGCACCGACCGCCAGGTCATCGACCCCAAGCCAACGCTCGACATCACCCAGCACCCGCCCCTCGGGAACCAACACATGAAACGCCTGGGCATCGGCGGCCATTGCGTCAAACCAGCTCGCCAACCCGGCGTTCTCGTAGGCAAACAGCGAGATCAGGCAGGCCTGCGGCGCCCGTTCGACGCCCAATCCTTGCAGGAAAACGCGTTGTGCTTCGGCGTCCTGCTGAAATTGCCGACGGCGTTCCAGAAGACCCGCCTCACGCAGCAGGCCGCCGGTTCCCTCCTGGAAGCCCGGGAAAAAGAAATATTTCTGCACGTGCTTGTATTTCACCGACGGCAAGCCGTGGCAACCGATCACCCAGTCCTCGGCGCTCAAATAATCGAGGTTCATCCACAGGGGCGTCGTCTGGCGCGCGGCCATCACATCCATGTAGGCGCTCGGCAGCTGACAGGCAAACGCAGCGATCACCACGTCGGCGGCTTCGGTGGCCGCCCACTCCCCGGGCCAGTGACGCACCTGCACGCCCTGCTGCCATTGCTCGGACAGGGTGATGTCGATTTCCGGGCACAGTCGTTCGAAGGCACGCAGGTCGTCGACCCATAGCCGCACCGCGCATCGATGCTCGGCCACCAACTGCCGAGCCAGGCGCCACGTGACACCAATGTCGCCAAAGTTATCGACGACGGTGCAAAAAATATCCCAACGCACGGTCATTCCCGACTCCCTGTGGCAAAGGCCTGATTGTCCCGAATAAACCGATCACGCAGAAGAGCCGACGGCGATTAATCTTCATGCGACAATCATCGCCTGCCCATGCCCCTGCCAGGAAGCAGCCATGCCCGATCACTCGACACCCTCGCGCCTCACGGCTTTGCAATTGACCTTCAGCATCGCCCTGGGCCTGTGGCTGGGGTTCCTCGCCATCGTATTGACGGGCTGGCTGCTGTCCAGATTTCTGTTCAACGAACAACTGGCACCCGTGGCCGCCGCCGTCCATCAACTGGCGCAACCACCGGCGGTGCAACCACCCCCAGAGCCGCCCACACCGATGTTCGAGCAGTACCAGCAGAACCTGCAGAGGAACGAGCAGCGCCAAGCGCTCGATCAGGCCCGCAACAATCCGCGCAACCTGTCCAACCCCAAGTGCCAGTTCTGGCTGCAACAGGACCAGAATGCGCCCAGTGAAAAAAGCCGCGCCAACGTCCTGCAATTCTGCGAATGACCATGAACAAACAGACCGTCCACCAGCTGATTCTCGACAAGCTCAAGATTGATCTCGACATCGCCGAACGCGCCGCGCAGACCGCCTACGAAACCGCGACCCACGAAGAAAACATCGCCGAGAACAAGTACGACACCCTGGGCCTCGAGGCGTCCTACCTCGCCGCCGGACAAGCCAGGCGCGTGGAAGAAATCCGCCAGGCCCTCACCCTCTGCCAGAACCTGACGCTAAGGCCTTACGACGAACAGCGCGGTATTCAGGTCGGCACCTTGATCGGGCTGGAAGATGAGGACGGTCGCCAGCAATGGCTCTTCCTGGGGCCGGATGCGGCGGGCTTGAAGGTCTCGCTGGTGGGCCAGCCGATCACCGTCATCACCCCTCGCTCACCGCTGGGCCGCGGCCTTTTGGGCAAGTTCGAAGGGGATGAAGTAGAGATCGTGGTAGCGGGCGCCCGGCAACAGTTCGCTGTCACCGAGGCGATCTAGAAGGGTCTTAGTGCACCGGTAGTTCGACGCCGTCGAACAACTCTTCGAGTTCTTGCTTGTTGTGGCACTGAATGGCCTTGGCCATGACTTCCCGGGTCAGGTGCGGTGCAAATTTCTCGATGAAATCGCACATGAAACCCCGCAGGAACGTGCCACGACGGAAGCCGATCTTGGTCACGCTGGATTCGAACAACTCGCTGGCATCCAGCACCACCAGGTCACCGTCGAGCTTGGTATCCACGGCCATCTTCGCGACGATGCCCACGCCCAGGCCCAGGCGAACGTAAGTCTTGATCACGTCGGCGTCGGCGGCGGTGAACACCACTTTCGGCGTCAGGCCACGATGGCTGAAGGCTTCGTCGAGCTTGGAACGACCGGTGAAACCGAAGACGTAGGTCACGATCGGGTATTCGGCCAGGGCTTCGAGGGTCAGCTTTGGCAGCTTGGTCAACGGATGGCCCTGGGGCACGACCACGCAGCGGTTCCAGCGATAGCACGGCATCATCACCAGGTCCCCGAACAACTCCAGGGCCTCGGTGGCGATGGCGAAATCCACTGTGCCATCGGCGGCCATCTCGGCGATCTGCATCGGCGAACCCTGGTGCATGTGCAGCGCCACGTCGGGGTATTGCTTGATGAAATTGCTGATCACCGGCGGCAGCGCGTAGCGGGCCTGGGTGTGGGTGGTGGCGATCGACAGGGTGCCTTTTTTCTCGTTGGAGAATTCCTGGGCGATCTGCTTGATGCTTTCGACCTTGCGCAGAATCTCGCCAGCCGTAGTAATGATGCGCTCACCAGCCGGAGTCACGCGGGTCAGGTGTTTGCCACTGCGGGCGAAGACTTCGACGCCCAGTTCATCTTCCAACAGGCGGATCTGCTTGCTGATGCCGGGTTGCGATGTGTAGAGGCTTTGGGCAGTAGCGGAAACGTTGAGGTCGTGGTGCGCCACTTCCCAGATGTAGCGCAGTTGTTGAAGCTTCATATGTATCCCTCAAAGCAGTTGGACGCCACGGGCATCAGCGACGGTATATAACTATATGAAAGGTTTCGACAATAAATCTAGAACTTTTTATAAAAAGCCATCATTTCGCCTCAGGCCTCTCCCTGGCGTCGGCGCTGTACCAGCGGTACCAGGTAGACCGGTACCCGGGATAACTGCAATACCCGTGCAGCGGTTCGGCCCAAGGGGGTTTCACCGCTTGCCCCTTGGCAATGACTGCCTACGATCAGCAAGTCGACGGAGAGTTTCGCAGCCTGCTCCAGGATGACTTGGGAAGGATCGCCCTGGTACACCCTGACCGACTTGATCAGTTTCAAGTCCTGCTGCCCTTCCCCCAACTCCTCGCGAAAACTGTCGAGCACCCGCTGTTCGATATTGGCCATCACCGTATTCAGACCCTGGCGGTGGAATTCGTTCAGCGCCTGCTCGTCAAGATAGCTTTGCAACACCGACTCGGCGAACAACCCCATCGGTTCTACCGCATGCACCACATACAACTCGGCTTCAAACGTCCGTGCTAACGCCAAGGCATGCTGCATCACATAAGGGGCATAGAGGCCCAGGTCTGTGGCGTACAGCATCGAACGAATCATGTGACCTCCTCGCGTGCCAAAATGGCGGAGATTGATTCAGCTTAGCAGCGCCTCGGGGACTGCGACGTGCGGCTTGACGTCCCGGACCAAGGGCAGTCAGGGCTTCATTTCATTACTGATACCGTGGGGCACGTGGCCGGTGGCAACCACCTCACGAGCCAGTTCGCAGTGGCCGGCCTGGTCATCGAAAAAAACATCGGCGGCGAAGGCTTCGAGGAAAGCCGATTTGGTCAGGCCGCCCAGGAACAGCGACTCGTCCAGGCGAATATCCCACTCACGCAAGGTCCGGATAACCCGCTCGTGAGCCGGTGCCGAACGGGCCGTCACCAGCGCCGTACGAATGGGGCAGGCGTCCTCGGGAAACTCGCGCTGCAGTGCATTGAGCGCCGCCAGGAAGCCCTTGAACGGCCCGCCTCGCAGCGGCTCGCGGGCGGCCTGTCGTTCGCTGGCCTGGAAAGCTTCCAACCCATCGGCCTGATAGACGCGCTCCGATTCATCGGAAAACAGCACGGCGTCGCCATCGAAGGCAATGCGCAGTTCCTCGCTGGCCGCGCGACTGGCACCACCCGACAGGATGGTCGCGGCGGCAAATCCGGCGTCCAGGGCGCTGCGCACGTCTTCAGCGTGGGTGGACAGAAAGAGATCGCAACCGAATGCCTTGAGGTAAGGGTAAGGACTGCGGCCGCCAACGAAGGCAGCGCGGGAAATCGCCAGCCCATAATGATGAATCGAGTTGAACACTCGAAGGCCGGTGTCGGCGCTGTTGCGCGAAACGAGAATTACCTCGACCCGGGCACGCCCCAGGTGCTCGTTGAGGTTCAGCAGCTTTTGTACGAGGGCGAAGGCATCACCGGGTGCCAGGACTTCGTCTTCATGCTCGATCTGGTATTGCCGATAGGCTTCGACGCCACTCGACAAGTACACCTTGTGGCTTTCCCGCAGGTCGAACAGCGCCCGCGACGAAATCGCCAGCACTAGTTTGTCGTCGATATTGTTTGCCATGCCGCTCCCCTTTCGCCCGCTCAGCGGTGATATCGGTCCACGAACGCCAACGCCTGGTACAAGGCTTCGATTTTCGGCAGCTCACACCCTGCCGCTTTCGCTGCCGCCAACGGCCGGCCGTAGATCGCGTCCAGCTCCAGCGCACGCTTGTGGGAATAATCGTGGTACATGCTCGGCCAGTAGTCGGGCATCTTCTCGGTCATCGTGAACAGATACTCGGCATAACCCGGCGCGATGTGATGCCCGCAGGCTTGCGCACCGCGGACCACCTCCCCCATCAGTGCCTGGATCAATTCGCGGCTATGGTCGTTGGCCATCAACGGCGTGGTACTGGCGCCCAACAGAACCGAAAGACCGTTGTATGGCACATTCCACACCAGCTTCTGCCAGCGGGCCTGTTGCAGGCCCGGCATGGCCTGGGCGTCGATACCGGCGCTGCGGAACAACGTCGCCGCCTCTTCGACGATCACCATGCGTTGTGCCTGATCGGCGCAAGGACCGCTGTGATAGCCGACGTTGACCGCACCAAGGGCCTGGTGGGTGACGACACCAGGGCCGACGCGATGCACGCAGATCAGGCACAGGCCACCCAACAGGTGCAACGAGTCGGGCAACAAAGGTCGAAGATCGTCTTCGACATCCAGGCCGTTCTGCAGCAACAGGACTTTTGCACCATCAGCGGCAGCCTGGGTAATGGCCGGGGCCAGCTCGGCATTGCTGGTGGTCTTGGCGCCGACCAGCAGCCAGTCGCAGGGCGGCATATCGGCTGCCGAGCGATACGCCTGGACGGGGTTGAGGGCCAGCGCACCGTGAACCGCGCTGTCGATCCGCAAACCGGCTTCGGCCACGGCAGCAAATTCACTGCGCAGTAAAAAGTGCACGTCAAAACCGGCACGCGCCAGCATCACGCCGTAGAACCCACCGATCGCCCCGGTGCCGATCATCCCGATCCGCGGTTTCACGCCTGCCTGCATCGTTGCAACTCTCCTGGTAAAAGTCCCTGCACACTATCAGCGCGAGCGGCATGGCATGCAATCTTCATTACATCTGCTCACGAATCTGTTGCAGAGCCATCTCCAAGGCCTTTTCCCCAGCCTTTAGGGCATTAAACCCGTCCCAGCCCATTGTCGAGCAGCCTCGTAACGCGATAAGGTTCGGCTCCCCGACGCGCTTAAAATCCGCTGTGCACCGCCGCGCGGGGATCGCTGGCGGCCGGCACCCGTGACCTGACGAGTAACACGATGGCTGATTTACCGATCAACGACCTTAACGTCGCCTCCAACGAGACCCTCATCACGCCTGACCAGCTCAAGCGCGATATTCCCCTGAGCGACGCTGCCCTGCGCACCGTGACCAAGGGCCGGGAAGTCATCCGCAACATCCTGGACGGCACCGATCATCGCCTGTTCGTGGTCATCGGGCCCTGCTCGATCCATGACATCAAGGCCGCCCACGAATACGCCGAGCGCCTCAAGGTGCTGGCTGCGGAAGTCTCCGACACCTTGTACCTGGTCATGCGGGTGTATTTCGAGAAGCCTCGGACCACCGTCGGCTGGAAAGGCCTGATCAACGACCCGTACCTGGACGACTCCTTCAAGATCCAGGACGGCCTGCACATCGGTCGCCAATTGCTGCTGGACCTGGCGGAGATGGGCCTGCCCACGGCCACTGAAGCCCTGGACCCGATCTCGCCGCAATACTTGCAGGACCTGATCAGCTGGTCGGCCATCGGCGCGCGCACCACCGAATCCCAGACCCACCGCGAAATGGCCTCCGGCCTATCGTCGGCAGTGGGCTTCAAGAACGGCACCGACGGTGGTCTCACCGTGGCGATCAACGCCTTGCAGTCAGTCTCCAGCCCACACCGTTTCCTGGGCATCAACCAGGAAGGTGGCGTATCGATCGTCACCACCAAGGGCAACGCCTACGGTCACGTGGTGCTGCGCGGTGGCAACGGCAAGCCGAACTACGATTCGGTCAGCGTCGCGCTGTGTGAACAGGCGCTGAACAAAGCCAAGATCAAGCCGAACATCATGGTCGACTGCAGCCACGCCAACTCCAACAAGGACCCGGCACTGCAACCGCTGGTGATGGAGAACGTGGCCAACCAGATCCTGGAAGGCAACCAGTCGATTATCGGCCTGATGGTCGAAAGCCACTTGAACTGGGGCTGCCAGGCGATCCCGAAAGACCTCGCCGACTTGCAGTACGGCGTCTCCATCACCGATGCCTGCATCGACTGGAGCGCGACCGAGAACACCCTGCGCAGCATGCATGCCAAGCTCAAGGATGTATTGCCGAAGCGGCAGCGCGGCTGAAAAAGATCGCAGCCTCGTTTCACTCGACAGCTCCTACACAGCTCCTATACATATTTGGAGCGGGGATGTAGGAGCTGGCGAAGCCTGCGATCTTTTACTTTCCTCAAGCCATAAAAAAACGCCGGGCTCTTCAGCCCGGCGTTTTTTTTGGGAATCCGTTTTCTCAGAGTTTCGCCGCGTGCCGCTGGTGACGCTCCATGTAGCGCTCCACGTAGGAGCAGGACGGGATCACCGTGTAGCCCATTTCTTCGGCGTACTGCAGCGCCCGTTCGGTCAACGCGGCTGCGATGCCCCGGCCACGCAAGGCGTTGGGCACGAAGGTGCGATAGATGTCCAAGGTCTGCTTGCCCAGGTCCATATAGGTCAGATAGGCACGATGACCGTCCACATTGGTCTCGAACTGATGACCAGCCTGGTCATGGTGGATGGAAACCGCCTCGCTCATCACTACTCCTCGCGGGTCTGAATGCGACCCCTACCTTACCGATGTTTTTCCGGCGAAGGAACATCTACGCCACCCCGTGCCTTCCTGGTCACCGAGCGCCAAAACCGATCCGCTCAAACCCGAGCACGTCGTGAATAGTAGGCACCAATGACGCAAATGCTCAAGGCACGCCTGTCATCGAAGGGGTAACCTGGTCGGGTTTATCGATTGAGCGCCATCGTCGCGCTGTAGTCGGTCACGGTGCAATAGCTGAACATCGCCAGTTGTTGAGTCTTGAGACGAGCGCGCGTAGTTAAAGTCACCGCCAATACCAATAAAGATGCCTGGGGCATTGCACAAAAAATGTACAAAAGTGTAGGTGAATCAATAAACAACGACGTTAGCGAGGGCTGCAAGAGTTCGCCCCGCTGCGGAACTTTTTTCCGCCAGCACGCCCCAGCCATGGGCTTGGGCCTGTATATTTTTTAAACAATCCGAAGAAAAGTTGCTCGAAAAAGAATCACCGCCTACAATTTTTTTGCTTCTTGCGCTACGTCAGTTTACTTACTACAAGTAATGGGTAGTATGTACGCCGGCTAACTCCTCAGTCTGGGGAGACAGTCACTAATAGAAAGTCCTTGAAGGGGAAACCGATGAACAACGTTCTGAAATTCTCTGCTCTGGCCCTGGCCGCAGTTCTGGCTACCGGTTGCAGCAGCGCATCGAAAGAAACCGAAGCACGTCTGACTGCTACCGAAGACGCAGCAGCTCGCTCCCAGGCTCGTGCAGACGAAGCTTACCGTAAAGCTGATGAAGCTCTGGCTGCTGCTCAAAAAGCACAACAGACTGCTGACGAAGCTAACGAGCGTGCTCTGCGCATGCTGGAAAAAGCTAGCCGCAAGTAATAGTCCTTCGGGATTGTTATCGAGCCGACCCATTTTTGGGTCGGCTTTTTTATTGCTTGAGTTTTAGCAGGCAATAAAAAACCCGCCGACATCGCGAAACGTCGGCGGGTTGTTTTCGAGTTTTTTACTGCTGCAAGTCGATCGGCGCGCTCGTGACCATCGGTGCCGAGGTGTTCGGAATAGCGATTTCCACCGGCAGGCCATCTTCGGCCGCCACCACGTCCCGCACCACGTCCCAGTTCATACGCAGGTTGCTGGTGATGTCTTCACGCTTGAGCATCGCGTTGATCACTGCGGTGTGCTTGTCCACCACCGACGGGTTGCCCTTGTCGTCCAGCGGCGTATGCGCTTCCAGGTACACCTTGCCACCGCTCAAGCCCAGCTTGTAGGGGTCATTGATGATCCGCACCGATGTACCCACCGGCACCATGCCGGCCATTTCCAGGACGTTGTTGTTGAACATCCGGAAGCAGCCGTGACTGGTCCGCATGCCGATGCCGAACTTCTTGTTCGAACCATGGATCAGGTAGCCCGGGGTGCCCAGGGTGAACTTGAACGGCCCCAGCGGGTTATCGGGACCGGCCGGCACGACATTTGGCAGCGGGTCGCCGTCGGCAGCGTGTTCGGCCTTGATCGATGCCGGCGGGGTCCAGGTCGGGTTCGGTGTCTTGGCGATGATGCTGGTGTGGGCGATCGGCGATCCCCAGCCCTCACGCCCAATCCCCAGCGGGAAGGTGTAGACCACGTTCCGCCCCTTGGGGAAATAGTAGAGACGGTACTCGGCCAGGTTGATCACGATGCCCTCGCGCGGACCCGGTGGCAGGATGAAGCGAGTTGGCAGCACGATCTCGGTGCCAGCGCCCGGCAACCAGGGATCGACCCCCGGGTTGGCGGCGACCATCTCGCTGTAGCCCAGGTCATAGGTGGTGCCCAGGTCGGCGAAGGTGTCTTCGTATTTGGCCTTGATGACCTGCACCTGGCCAATGATGTCTTCACCCGGCGGTGGCAGAGGCAGCTCCAGGGCGGCAACGGGGCCCGCCATACACAGGGCGGCAAGAGACAGGCAGCGGGCGACGGCAGGCAAGCGCGGCAACATCCGGGAAATCCTTCGCAGATCGAACAGGGTATGAAAACGGCGATTGTACACTGCCACCTGTTATTTCGGGGAGAGCGGTACAAAGGCGTCCGATGTGCAGCATTGTTTCAGGCGTTCACATCTATGGACGGTTCGACCAAATCCCTGTGGGAGCGAGCCTGCTCGCGATAGCGGTGGGTCTGCTTGCATTAATGTTGAATGTGCCGCCGCCATCGCGAGCAGGCTCGCTCCCACAAGGGACATGTCGGAAATCTGAGGAATTACAGCTCGAACCGCAGCTCAGGCCAGATCGGCGAAGTGCCGCGCTTCTGGGACTCCAGGATCGCCCGGCACAGCGAGCACAGGCGATGATCCTGGAAAATCTTGCGATCGACGCTCGACCAGCGCGGCTGGGCCGGCAGCAGGCTGCCGCAGAGGGTCCGGTCGGCCGAGCCACCGAGTTCCAACTGCCGGGTCACCAGGTGCACCCGTACTTCCTGGCAGGCGAACAGATCCAGCTGCTCGTCAGGCTCGATCAGTTGGTAGGCAAACAGGGACCAGGCGGGACGCGGCATCGGGGGCTCCAAATCGGGGGCGCCACATTAGCCGAAAGCCCGCCCTTAGAAAAGCGTCAAAGCAGCGGTTTCAGCGTCGGCCAGACATTTTCCAGCAACTGACCCTGGGCCGCGACGGACGGGTGCAATCCGTCGCCTTGCATCATGGTCGGGATGCCACCGACGTCCTTGAGGAAAAACGGCACCAACGGGATTTTTTTCTCCTCGGCCAGGGTGCTGTAGACCCGGGTAAAGGCCTCGGTGTAGCGCCGCCCGTAATTGGGCGGCAGTTGCATGCCCAGCAAAAGCACCTTGGCTCCGCTGGCGCGGGCGCTGTCGATCATCGCTGCAAGGTTTTGTTGCAATTGTGTTGGCGGCTGTCCGCGCAAGCCATCGTTGCCACCCAGTTCCAGGATCACCAGGTCCGGCTTATGGGCTGCAAGCAGCGCCGGCAGCCGCGCCTGGCCTCCGGCACTGGTGTCGCCACTGATGGACGCATTGACCACTTTATCGTCAAAACCCTCGGCCTTGAGCCGTTGTTCGAGCAACGACACCCACCCTTGCCGGGTATCCAGGCCGAAAGCCGCGCTGATACTATCGCCAACGATCAGGACTGTACCCGCCGCTGCGTTCTGGGCCATGCACATCAAGGCCAGGCCGGCACTCAAAAACCACACACGCATCGGACTCTCCATGGGCTCAAGCATTCTCACCGCGACGGACCTTAGCAAAGTGGTCTCCAGCGCGGAAGGTGAACTGACCATCCTGCACGAACTCAGCCTCGAACTGAATAGAGGCGACAGCCTGGCCATCGTTGGCGCATCCGGTTCCGGCAAATCCACCCTCCTGGGTCTGCTGGCCGGCCTCGACCTGCCCAGCAGCGGCGAAGTGACGCTCGCCGGCCAGGCCCTCAGCGCACTGGATGAAGACCAGCGCGCGCGGATCCGCGCCGAGCATGTCGGTTTCGTCTTCCAGTCGTTCCAGTTGCTCGACAGCCTCAACGCACTGGAAAACGTCATGCTGCCGCTGGAACTGGACGGGCGCAAGGATGCCCGCGAACGTGCCACGCAACTGTTGCAGCGCGTTGGCCTGGGCCAGCGCCTGACCCACTCGCCGCGCCAGCTCTCCGGTGGCGAACAGCAACGGGTGGCGATTGCCCGCGCCTTTGCCGCCGAGCCCGACGTGCTGTTTGCCGACGAACCCACCGGCAACCTCGACAGCCACACCGGCGAGCGCATCAGCGACCTGCTGTTCGAATTGAACAAGGAACGCGGCACGACCCTGGTGCTGGTGACCCATGATGAACGCCTGGCACATCGCTGCCGGCGCCTGATCCGACTTGAAGCCGGCGAGATGGTCGCCCCTCTGGAGCCTTGATGGCACGCTTGCCGCTGTTGCGCCTGTTCAGTCTCGCTGTCCGTCAATTGCTTCGCGATGCCCGCGCCGGTGAGTTGCGGGTGTTGTTCTTCGCCCTGCTGGTGGCGGTGGCGGCAAGTACCGCCATCGGTTACTTCGGCGCACGCCTCAACGGCGCGATGATGATGCGCGCCACCGAGTTCCTCGGTGCCGACCTGCTGCTCGAAGGCAGCTCCCCCGCCCGCCCGGAGCAGATCCGCAGCGGCACCGAACTGGGCCTGGAACACGCCCGGGTCGTGGAGTTCTCCAGTGTCGTGGCCACCGACAACGGCATCCAGCTGTCCAGCGTCAAGGCGGCCGATGACAGCTACCCATTGCGCGGCGAGCTGAAAAGCACCCCAACCCCGTTCGCCCCGGAAGAAATCGGCGGACGTCCGAACCCTGGCGAGGCCTGGGTCGAAGCACGACTGCTGACGGCACTGGACCTGAAGATCGGCGACAGCATCGACGTCGGCAACCAGACCTTGCGCCTGAGCCGCGTACTGACTTACGAGCCCGATCGCGCCGGCAACTTCTACAGCCTCACCCCGCGGGTGCTGATCAACCTCAAGGACCTGGAAGCCACCGGCGTGGTCCAGCCGGGCAGCCGTGTCAGCTATCGAGACCTGTGGCGTGGCCCTGCGCCGGCGCTGCAAACCTACCGTGACCTGGTCAAGCCGGGCCTTGAAGCCAACCAACGCCTGCAGGATGCCCGCGACGGCAACCGGCAGATCGGTGGGGCCCTGGGCAAGGCCGAACGCTACCTGAACATGGCCAGCCTGGTAGCGGTGTTGCTGTCCGGTGTCGCCGTCGCGCTCTCGGCCAACCGCTTTGCCACCCGACGTTTCGATGCCAGCGCGCTGCTACGCTGCCTGGGCCTGTCACGCCGGGAAACCATGGTGCTGTTCAGCCTGCAATTGACGGTGCTGGGCCTGCTCGCCAGCATCAGTGGCGCCCTGCTCGGCTGGATCGCCCAACTGGGCCTGTTCGCCCTGCTGCATGACCTGCTACCCACCACCGTTCCGCCGGGTGGCCTGCTGCCGGCGATCGCCGGGATCGGCACCGGGCTGGTGGCGCTGGCAGGGTTCGCCCTGCCGCCACTGGCTGCGCT
>NZ_ATLN01000032.1:0-83634 GCF_000416195.1 Pseudomonas sp. CFII68 | reverse complement strand
TCCAGAGCCTGCGTCGCCTGCTGGCCCGCGCCGCCTTGCCCTGGCGGCTGGGCCTCGGCCAATTGCTGCGCCATCCCTTGGCGGCGGCAGGCCAGGCCCTGGCGTTCGGCCTGATCCTGCTGTCCATGGCGCTGATCGCGCTGTTGCGCGGTGAACTACTGGACACCTGGCAAAACCAGTTGCCAAAAAACGCCCCGAACTATTTCGCCCTGAATATCCTGCCCAACGACAAGCAGGCCTTCACCGACAAGCTGCTGGCATTGTCGGCGCAATCGGCCCCGCTCTACCCCGTGGTACCCGGGCGTCTCATCAGCATCAATGGCGAGCCGGCCACAGAGTTCGTCACCAAGGAATCGGCCGGTGACCGGGCGCTGCAACGTGACCTGAGCCTGACCTGGGCCGAAGACCTGCCGGCGGGCAACATCGTCACCGCAGGGACCTGGTGGCCACAGCAGCCACCGGACGATATCCCCGGGGTTTCGGTGGAAGGCAAAGTGGCCGAGAACCTCAATATCAAACTGGGCGACCGTCTGGTGTTCAGCGTGGGGGGTGTCAACCGTGAAGCGAAGGTCACCAGCCTGCGGGAGATCAACTGGGACAATTTCCAGCCCAACTTCTTCATGATCTTCCAGCCCGGCACATTGAAGGATCTGCCGGCGACCTATCTCACCAGTTTCTACCTGGCGCCGGGCCACGACCAACAGATCGTCGACCTGTCCCGGGCCTTTCCGGCGGTGACGATCCTGCAAGTCGAAGCCCTGCTCGAGCAACTGCGCAGCATTCTGGCCCAGGTGACCCTGGCGGTGGAGTACGTGTTGCTGTTTGTGCTGGCGGCGGGGATGGCGGTGCTGTTTTCCGGCCTGCAGGCGACCCTCGACGAGCGGATTCACCAAGGCGCGCTGTTGCGCGCACTGGGCGCCGAACGGCCTCTGCTGGTCAAGGCCCGGCGCATCGAGTTCGGCCTGCTGGGCGCGGTCAGCGGCCTGCTCGCGGCCCTGGGTTCGGAGCTGGTGAGCCTGGTGCTTTACCGATACGCCTTCGACCTGCCCTGGCATCCGCATCCATGGCTGTTGGCATTGCCGCTGCTGGGGGCCTTGTTGATCGGTGCGGCCGGGGTATTTGGCACCCGTCGAGCGCTCAACGCCAGCCCGCTGACAGTATTGCGCGAGGGTTGATAGACTCCCGGCTTCGCTATTACAAGAAGTTGCCATGAGCCGTTATCGCCCACCCCGCACCGCCGGCACCGCGCTGATCACCCCCGAGGGTGAAGCGCGGATGCGCGCCGAGTTCCATGAGCTGTGGCATGTGCGCCGTCCCCAGGTGACCCAGGCGGTCAGCGAGGCGGCGGCCCAGGGTGACCGTTCGGAAAATGCCGAATACACCTACGGCAAGAAAATGCTGCGGGAAATCGACAGTCGCGTGCGCTTCCTCACCAAGCGCCTTGAAGCGCTCAAAGTGGTCAGTGAAAAACCCAGCGATCCGAACAAGGTGTACTTCGGTGCCTGGGTGACGGTCGAAGATGAGGATGGCAAGGAATCACGCTATCGCATCGTCGGCCCGGACGAGCTGGACCTGAAGCAGAACCTGATCAGTATCGACTCACCGTTGGCCCGGGCCCTGATCGGCAAGGCCCTGGATGCCGAGGTCAGCGTCCAGACGCCTACCGGCGAGAAACGGGTCTACATCGTGGACATCGCGTATCCGTAATCCTCGCCTCAGCGGCGCGTGATCAAGCCCTGCCGGGCGACACGGGTCAACTGCCGGATCATTTCAGGAGCGTCCGCCGCACTGGGGGACTGGATGACGGCCAGGTCGAAACTGTCATTGGCGAACCGCGCCAGTGACTCGCCGTCTTCGACAAACTGGATCAGGAAAGCAGCGGGCCCATGGTTACGACGCGGCCAGCCGTCGAGATAGCGCAAGAGCGTTGGCTGGTGAGTGCCGCCCAGGAGAATTTTCGGATTGCGTTGCACAAGGTTCGCCGTGATCGGCGCAAGACGTACTAAGGGGCTGGGTGCGTTCATCGTGTCGTGTCTCTGCCTCAAAAGTCTGCATGGCAGGTGAGAGGCAACACCGAACCAGCGCTTTAGCGGTATTTCGAAGCCTTGTCTTCCGGCTTCTATCGGCGACTGGATTGAGTCACCTGGCGCCCCGCAAGTAGCTGTTTAAATCGGCGCATGAGCGGCATCCTAGAGAAGCTGACTGGCCAGTGTCAAGAATCACTCCGCATAAAAAGGCCCGTAGAAGACGGTAATGCTGTTTTCTGATTATCTGTTCCGAGAGGCGTGGGTTGGTGTGTGTATCCGTTTCTGCGGTAACGGCTACTTATGGTTCCGCTCTTACAGCGGGTCACTTTTGGAAGAGCGCCAAAAGTAACCAAAAGCGCTTTGCCCCACCACTCGGTGCCTCGCCTAGGCTCGGCATGCCCTCACTCCGGCATTGCTCCGTGGGCCCGCCGCGAAGGGCCATCCATGGCCCAGCGCGGCTACCTCGGCATCCATGCCGAGGTGCCCACTGCGCAATGCCTGCGTTCGGCCAGCGTGGTTAACGGGGCGTTCAGATCAAGATCAAAAGCAAAGCAAAGCAAAGCAAAGCAAAGCAAAGCAAAGCAAAGCAAAGCAAAGCAAAGCAAAGCAAAGCAAAGCAAAGCAAAGCAAAGCAAAGCAAAGCAAAGCAAAGCAAAGCAAAGCAAAGCAAAGCAAAGCAAAGCAAAGCAAAGCAAAGCAAAGCAAAGCAAAGCAAAGCAAAGCAAAGCAAAGCAAAGCAAAGCAAAGCAAAGCAAAGCAAAGCAAAGCAAAGCAAAGCAAAGCAAAGCAAAGCAAAGCAAAGCAAAGCCAGAGCGGTGCATGTCCAGTATCTATGTGGTTGCACCACCGCTATCGCGAGCAAGCTCGCTCCCACAGGGGGTTGTGGGCGTTCACAACATTTGCACACGATACAAAAACCTGTGGGAGCGAACTTGCTCGCGATGAGGCCGGCACATCCAACATCACCGCAAACTGACACACCGCCTTCGCGAGCAAGCCCGCTCCCACAGGAAAAACACGGTCCCACCAAGAACCAGGTCGGCTATAAGGCCGCCTCGCGGCGGACGTTGATCTCGGCGCCCCGTTAACCACGATGGCCGAACGCAGGCGTTGTGGAGTGGGCATCCCGGCATGGATGCCGGGATAGCCGCGCTGGGCCATGGATGGCCCTTCGCGGCGGGCCCACGGAGCAATGCCGGAGTGAGGGCACACCGAGCCTAAGCGAGGTGCCGAGTGGTGGGGCATATAGCGTTTTGCTTACTTTTGCGCTTCTCAAAAGTGAGCCGCTGTAAGAGCGGAACCATAAGCAGCCGTTACCTAAATAACGGATATACACACCAAAGCAACAAAACCAAAAAACGGCGCTTCCCATTTCTGAAAGAAGCGCCGTTTTTCCGAAGTGAACAGCATCACGTACAAGACGGGTTCAAATCGAGCAATCAGCCCGCGATGGCACGATCGACCGACAGCTTGCCCGCCCCTTCGATCAGCACGGCAATACTGCCCGCCAGCAACGCCAGGGCAAACTCATAACCGTTGTTGGCCATGAACAAGCCGTTACCGATGTGCACGGAGAAAATCGCCACCAGCGACAGGAAGGCCAGGCCCAGTGCCGCAGGACGCGCGAGCAAGCCAATGATCAGCGCCAACCCGGCGAAAAACTCAGTACCACCTGCCAGTGTCGCCATCACGTAGCCTGGGGTCAGGCCGATGCTTTCCATCCACTGCGCCGTGCCTGCCAGGCCGTAGCCACCGAACAGGCCGAAGAGTTTCTGCGAGCCGTGGGCGGCGAAAATTATGCCGACGACAATGCGCAGGACCGTCAGGCCGTAGCCAGCGCGGGTAAACAAGACTTTATTGATCAACGAGCTCATGCGGGTTCATCCCTAGGTGTGTGGTTGTTGGTCGCTATATTAATCAAAAAAACTTGTACTAAAAGCGCAAAAAATGCGAGATAAAAATCGAATTAATCGATTATTTACGCTGAGCAACCTTTTGATCTCCAGGCTCCAGCGACTCGCGTTCACGGTCAAACGCCAAGTAGTACTTATTCACACTATTAACGTAGCTGACGGCGCCCATTCCCACCTGCTCCATGGCAATGCGCTCAACCTGAAAGAACCATTGGTTCGGGTTCAGCCCCCGCCGCCGGGCCTCGGCTCGCATGCCTTGGACGCGCTCGGGGCCCATGTTGTAGGCGGCCAGGACGAAGGCCATGCGCTCGCGCTCGTTGAGCTTGGGGCTGGCAAAGAACTTGCGGCGGATGAGGGCCAGGTACTTGGCGCCGGCCTGCACATTGGCATCCAGGTTCTGGATATTACCGACCCCGACCCGCTGGGCCGCCGACGGGGTGATCTGCATCAGGCCGGTGGGGCCTGCGCCGCTGCGGGCGTTGGGTTGCAGGGCGGACTCCTTGAAGGCCAGGGCCGCCAGGTTGAGCCAGTCCATGCCTTGGGCATCGGCATGTTTTTGCAGCACCGGGCGCAGTTTTTCCAGGCGCTGTCGATTGGCCTGGGCCAACGGATAGTGGACCTGGTACAAACGCCGGTAGATACGCAGGAATGCAGCGTCCTGGTTGGAGGGCACCTTATAGGTCACCAGGAATCGGTCGATGCTCGCCCGCAGCATGGCAGCGTCACGACGAACGAACCAATACTCGTCACCCGGCTCGCCGATCAGCACCTGGCGGTCGAAGCGCAGCTTGGGCAGGATCTTGCCCCAGCGCTCCGCGATGGGCTGCTCGACGATGGTCAAATGAAAAATCCCGCCCTGGACCATTTCCAGGACATCCTCCACCGCCAGGGTGGGATCGACCCATTCGATCTTCACCGGCGGCAGCTTGAGCAGCGCCAGCTTCTGGTTGATCTGGCCCACGGCGTCGCCCGCTGCGCTGCCGTTGGGCAGGGCCAGGGTCTTGCCGGAAAGTTGTTCCACGCGGGTGTAGCGCTTCTCGCCCTTGATACCCACCAGCAGCAACGGCACGTCGGTACGGATCGGATTGCTGGCGCTGACCGCCTGGCCGGCCTGGGGCTCGAGCAATTCACCCGGCGCCACAAGATCGCCCTCCCCGCGCTGCAGGGCGCCGAGCAGTTGGTCCTTGGCCTTGGGAATGATCTTGAGGGTGATTTCCTGACCATCCCGGGCGTGGCCGTTGAGGTATTGCTCGAAAGCACGCAGCCGATGGTATTCGACGCCAATGGGTTGCCCCTGGACTTCACCGGAGCTGTTGCGGCTCTGGTTGACCAACACCTTCAACACACGGCTGCTGCGGATTTGCGCCAGGTCGCGCACCGTGCCCGGCGCCACCGCCTGCACCGGCCCGGGCAGCCGCGCTTCGGCCGGTATTGGCAACAACAGCGAACAACACAACAGTAGCAATACCTGGGGACGTGTCATCCACTCTCCGGAAGGAATACTGCGGACCGCCTCCCTTGAAAACGAGGCTGAGTCGACAGAAACAGAGCGCCTGGGGCGCTGAAAAAGTGCGGAAGACTGGCACAGTGATGGCTTTTATACCAACCCTATGTGTCTCGCGGCCTTAACAGACAGCCTCAACTCGTTGTAGTTCTTGGCTTTTCTTATAAATCTACAGCTCTGATATGCTTTCCAGCCTTTGGGCCGAGGTAGCACCATGCAACTCATCGATATCGGCGTCAACCTGACCAATCCCAGTTTCGCCGACAAACATCAAGCGGTGCTCGAGCGCGCCTATGAATCCGGGGTCTGCCAACTGGTCTTGACCGGCACCAGTATCGAGGGCAGCGAACAGGCTCTGGAACTGTGCCAACACCTCGACGACACGGGTGAGCGGCTGTTTTCCACCGCCGGCATTCACCCCCACAGCGCCAGCGAGTGGACCGCCGACAGCGCCCGGCACCTCAAGGAGCTGCTGATGCACAGCCGCGTGCGCGCGGTGGGCGAATGCGGACTGGATTTCAACCGGGACTTCTCTCCTCGACCGCAGCAGGAAAAGGTCCTGGAAGAACACCTCGCCTTGGCGGTCCAGTTGCAACTGCCGGTGTTCCTGCATGAACGCGACGCCGACCAGCGCTTGCTGGACATCCTCCGGGATTTTCGCGATCAGTTGCCGGCCGCCGTGGTGCACTGCTTTACCGGTGAAAAAAAGGCACTGTTCAGCTACCTCGACCTGGACCTGCACATCGGCATCACGGGCTGGATCTGTGACGAACGCCGGGGCACGCACCTGCACCCGTTGGTGCGCGAAATTCCCCGCGGTCGGCTGATGCTCGAAAGCGACGCACCGTACCTGCTGCCCCGCACGCTGCGGCCCAAACCCAAGAATGGCCGCAACGAACCGGCCTACCTGACGGAGGTCCTGCGCGAAGTGGCGTTGCACCGGGGCGAAACCCAGGAAGACCTGGCAGCCCACAGCACCGCCTGCGCCCGGGCGTTTTTTGGTTTACCCGCCATTTCCGAATGAACCCACATCCCTCTGTGGGAGCGGGCTTGCTCGCGAATGCGGTGGATCAGCAAATACAGCAGTAACTGATCCAACGCATTCGCGAGCAAGCCCGCTCCCACAAGGGATCTGGTGTCTACTAGTCCATATCAAAATCCCCGGCTCCTGTGTTGTCTGTTGACCCACATCAAAATCCCGTCACCTGAGTAGCGGCAGAATAATGGCACCTTGCCAATGCTGTTTCCGCTATCAGAGAAGACCTTCCATGGGTGCCTGGCTTAGCAATATCTCGTTGAAATACAAATTCTGGGCGGTCAATGCGGTCGCCTTTGTCACCACGTTGCTGCTGGTGCTCTACGCGGTGCACCTCGAACAGCAGGCGCGCAACCACGCAGCCCAGGCGAATGCCCAGGCCCAGGCACACGTGCTCGCTGCCTGGCCGGCCAGCCAACCCCTGCCCAAGGCCGATGACCTCCTGGTATTCCAGCGCGACCAAGTCCCGGTGTTCAACGAACAACCGTTGCCTTCACTGGCCCAGGCCAACGGCTGGGTCAAACTCGACACCGCGCTGCTGTTTGGCGACGACCCGCTGCTGGGCGCCCAAGTGATCCGTCGAGGTGACGGCCAACAAATCGCCGTGCTGGCCCAAGGTGTGAGCCTGAGCCAAGTGTTCGGTGAACGCTTCAGCCAATACGCCGCGGCCGTGTTCGTGTTGATGCTGGCGATGCTGGGCGCCTCGCAACTCTTGATCCGTTTTCTGCTCAGCCAGCTCAACACACTCAAAGACGTGATGCTGCACGTGGAAAAAACCGGTGACCTGTCCGCCCGCGTGCCCCTGGCCTGCAAGGACGAAGTGGGTCAGATGGCGGCGGCGTTCAACGCCATGCAGGCCGGTTATCAACGGGTCGTCGACACCGTTGCCAGCACCGCCCGGCAGTTGGACAGCGGTGCAGCGCGCCTGGCGTCGAGCATGAACGATGTGCGCCACGGCATGCTCGGCCAGCAAAGCGAAACCGACCAGGCGGCCACGGCGATCAACGAAATGTCCGCCACGGTTTATCACATCGCCCAGCATGCCGGCGCCACCCGCGACCTGTCGAAAACCGCCGATACTCTGGCCGGCAACGGTCAGGAAGTGGTCGGTCGGGTGCAGCAGTCGATCACCGGGCTGTCTTCAGGTGTGCAGCAGACCGCCGAAATGATCCAGCGCCTGGCCGAAGACAGCCAGAAGATCAACGGGGTGGTCAGCGTGATCCACAGCATCGCCGAACAAACCAATCTGCTGGCCCTGAACGCGGCGATCGAAGCAGCACGGGCTGGAGAAATGGGCCGGGGTTTTGCCGTGGTGGCCGACGAGGTGCGCAACCTGGCCAAGCGGGTACAGACCTCCACCGATGAAATCACCACCATGGTCTCGGCCCTGCAGGCCGGGACTCGAGACGCGGTGGACTTCATGCAGGAGAGCTCGCTCAAGGCCGACGATTGCGTGCAACAGGCCCGCGAGGCCGGCGATGCGTTGGCCCAGATCACCGCAGCGGTGGCGCAAATGCGCGAGAGCAACACCCAGATCGCTGTCGCGGCCGAACAGCAAAGCCATGTCGCTGAGGAAATGAACCGGGCAGTGGTGAGCATTCGCGACGTGACCGAGAACACCGTGCGCCAGACCGTCGACTCAGCCACTACCAGCCACGAATTGGCGACGTTGGCGGGCGAGTTGAGCAAGGCGATTGGGCAGTTGAAACTGTAGAACGCTGGCTTGCCCTAGTCCCACTGTGGTGAGGAGATTCTCTCTGTGGGAGCAAGGCTTGCCCGCGATGGGGGCACCTCGGTTCACCAAAGACCGCATCGCGCCCATCGCGGGCAAGCCTTGCTCCCACAGATAAGTCCCTAGCCACAACAGCAAAACTGTATGGCCGCCTATCGCTTCGATAGCCAACCGCCATTCGCCGCCCCGCCCGACCGGACCTATCCTTGGATTATTCAGTTTCATTCAAGGAACAGCATCATGGGCAAACGTCACCCCAATCTTCCGGCCTGGCAATGGCGCACCTACCCAGACAATCATCGGCACCCCACCAACCTGGTGTTGCACCTGATTGCCGTGCCGCTGTTCATCATCGCGTTTCTGCTGATTGTGTCGGGGGTGTTCAGCATGAGCCTGGGCGATGTCGCCATCGGCATCATCGGCCTGCTCGCGGCACTCGGGCTGCAGCACCATTGTCACGTAGAGCCTTAACCGAAAATAGTGACCGTCTGCCGACTCAGGGCGATCAAGCGGCCATCGGCGCTCCAGAACTTCGCGGCGACATGGCCGTAGCCGTCCTGGGCATGTTCGATCTCGGCCAGGTACTTGCACCAGTCCAATGTCGTGAGCGCCAGCAGCGGCTGGACGAACTCGATGGTCCACGTGAGCGTGCTGCCCGGGGCCATTTGCGAAAGGTGAGGCAACAAGGCCGGCGGCCAGGCGTCCACCAAGGCCAGGATATGACTTTCGTTCAGCGGCTCCTCCTGCACATCACCGCGCAAGCGTACCCAGCCGCCCATGCTGCGGGACTTGTTGCCGCTGAACGGCAAGCCGCCAACGCTCCAGCGCATCGCCAGGTGCCGCATGAATTCCGGGGTCATGCCCTTGACGTAAGGCAGTTCCTGGCATTGCTCCACGCTTTTGAATTCTGGCGCGGGATCGGCCTGCACCGCCACCACGGATGAGCGCGAGGCGCCGAAACTGCCTTGCACCACGGTCACCACCTGGCCGTTCTGCACCGCGCGCCCCAGCACCTGACTCACTGCCTTGCCTTCACGCAATACGTCGACTTCGAAACTGACAGGCACGTCGGGTTCGACCGGGCCGACAAAGGTGATCGCCAGCGAGCGCACCGGGCGATCCGCCGGCACTTGGGCTCGCATCGCCTCATATTGCAGCGCCGCCACCAACCCACCAAAACTGGCCCGCCCCTGGCCCCATTCAGGCGCGATGCTCACCGCACCTGGCTGCCGGCGTACGGCATCGATCAAATCGGAAAAGCGCATGACGACCTCGAAAACAGGGAAAAGGATGAAGGAATCTTAACCAGCCCGGGCTGACGGCACAGGGCTCATTCCGGCCAAAGAGACTGACAGAAAAGCCGCCTTTTTTGAATTCAACCCAATCGATTGTGGGAGCGGGCTTGCTCGCGAATGCGGTATGTCAGACAACATTGATGTCAACTGATAGGCCGCTTTCGCGAGCAAGCCCGCTCCCACAGAGGGTATGTGCTGGGGTTAGGATTATTTGAAACAACTGGCAATCAGCTTGTCGAGCACCTTGTCGGACTTGGCCTCAGCCTTGTCCATCGTGGCGTGCCAGGTGGGCACACAAGCGTGCAGATCGGTTTCTTCCTTGGCCCTGGCCAGCCATTGCCAGCAATCGTGCCAATCGCCCAGCGCGGCCTGGGCGGACTTAAGCCGGGGCATGGCTGCTTCAGGCAGGCGGTCGAGTTCAGGGTAGGCTTCGATGGCGTAGCGCACGCGCTTGATCAGCAGGCGCAATCGATGGCGGTCATGGGCTGGATCGCGCAGGGCTTCGCCGAGTTTCTTCCACTGTTTGTCCAGGCGCTTTTCAATGCGTTTGCGCAAGCCCTCCAGCAACCCCTCACGCTGGGCGGCACGAATGAAGCGCGGGAAGGCATCGAGGATCATCAGCAACTGCGCCAGTTCAACACTCGCGGCCACGGCGGGATAAGCCTCAGCCATTTGCACCTGGCGTCGCCGCGCCGCCTCGGCCTGGCCATGCTGCTCCAGGTAAGCGGCCAATACTTCCCTATCGCGCAAGGGCGTGGTCAGGGTGCCGACCGCCGAAGCAGCCGTCTCCAGCTGTTCGACGCCAGGCAACCCACGCAATGGGCGAAGCAGGCTGCGCAAACGGCGAACCGTGGTGCGCAGGTCATGCAGCGCTTCGCTGTCGGTATGGGCATTCAAGCGGGCCTGACAGGCCAACAGGCGGACTTCCAGGCCCAGTATCCGGGCCACCAGCCGATCGATCATGGACGTACTCCGTACACAGCGTTGAGCGTCAAGCCGCAAGCTACAAGTGAAAAACGATTCTGCGTCCTTCCCTTGTAGCTTGCAGTTGAGTGCTTGTCGCTGCCTTTATCGTCCGGCGCGGGACTCGCGAATGTAGAAACGCGCCTTCTCGGCTTTCTTGGCGCAGCCTTCGAACGCTTCGAATTGCTGCTGGGTCTTGGCGCCCGTCAGCAGGGACAGGGCCTTGGAGTAGCTGACGGTGCCGGCAAAACCTTCGGCCTTGGCCAGGTCCAGCTCACGCCAGGCGCTGTCGAGTTGGCTACCGCAGCTGTCACGGTAAGCGGTTTTGCCTGCGCAACCGGCCAGGGCCAGAACCATCAGGGATGCCACCAGGGGCAGGCAGATCCGGGCTTTCATCGATTACACCTCAAGTCAGAAAAACAGTCGTGCTGGTAAGACGGTCGCGCCGGCAAAAAGTGCCAAGCCCCGACCGTGTAAATTCAGTGTGGATGAGAATACGCAAATGCCACGCCGGCGTGTCAAAAAACGACGCCTGCGCCACAACGATTGAGCCGAGCCGTCGATGGGTGCATTGTTGAAGTCTGTTCGACAAGAGGCCGGGTCATGACAAAACGTGTCGCATTGGTATTGGGCTCCGGTGGCGCCCGGGGCTATGCCCATATCGGGGTGATCGAAGAAATCGAACGACGAGGCTACGACATTGCCTGCATCGCCGGTTGTTCCATGGGCGCTGTCGTCGGCGGAATCTATGCCGCGGGCAAGCTCAAGGATTACCGCGACTGGATCGAAAGCCTCGACTACCTGGATGTCCTGCGGCTGGTGGACGTCAGCTTTCGCCTGGGGGCGATTCGCGGTGAGAAAGTTTTCGGGCAGATCCACAAGATCGTCGGCGACATCAATATCGAGGACCTGCGCATTCCCTACACCGCTGTCGCGACCGACCTGACCAACCAGCAGGAAATCTGGTTCCAGGAAGGTTGCCTGCATCAGGCGATGCGCGCCTCGGCGGCGATTCCCAGCCTGTTCACCCCCGTGATGCAAGGCAACCGCATGTTGGTGGATGGCGGCCTGCTCAACCCATTGCCGATCGTGCCGGTGGTGTCGAGTCACTGCGACCTGATCATCGCGGTCAACCTCAACGCCACCAACCAGAAACAGTATCGATTACCGGTGATCCCGCGCCCCGCCGCGTTCCGGCGCCGCTTCGACACCCTGGTCAGCTCCCTGGGTTCGCGCCTGCCGTTTCGCCGCAAACAGGCCGAGCAGCTGTTGCTGCTGGAGCAGGAAGCCTTGAAGGCCGAAGCGGCGGACATCAACCCGTGGATCGACTCGGCCGAGCCTGAAGGCCAACAACCGGCCGCCGCGCCAGAGAACGAAGGCGCACCGAAATCCGCCACTGGTTCGTTCATCATCGACAACGTCGGCCCGGCGTCGTTGCTGGACTTGATCAACCAGAGCTTCGAAGTGATGCAGACCTCGCTGGCCCAATACAAGATCGCCGGTTACCCGCCGGATGTGCTGATCAACGTGCCGAAACGGGTGTGCCGGTTCTTCGAGTTCTACAAGGCGCCGGAGTTGATCGCGTTGGGGCGGGAGATTGCCAGCGATACTTTGGATCGGTATGAGAGTGACCAGAACTGAATGTGATCGCAGGCCTCCTGTGGCGAGGGGATTTATCCCCTCGCCACAACAGTGCTTGGCTTGAAACTTTTTGGCTAAACAGCACCCTCCCCCAACAACCGATACCCCACCCCCGCCTCGGTCACAATGAACCGCGGTCGGGTCGGGTCGTCGGCCAGTTTCTGGCGCAGGTGACCGACCACGATCCGCAGGTAGTGACTGTCTTCGGTGTGGGTCGGTCCCCAGATGTCCTTGAGCAGTTGCTGCTGGGTGATGACCCGCCCCGGGTGGCGTGCCAGTTGCGCCAGTACGGCGTACTCCTTGCGGGTCAGGGCCACTTCGCTGCCGTCCAGCAGCACCCGTCGATAGGCCAGGTCCACCGTCAGCGGGCCAAACTTCAACGCGGCTTCCTGTGGCTCGCCCGCCGGGGCCTGGCGCAACAAGGCGCGGATGCGGGCAAGGAATTCCTGGATGCCGAACGGCTTGGTCACGTAATCGTTGGCACCGTTGTCCAGCGCCTCGACCTTCTGCGCTTCGCTGGCCCGTACCGAGAGCACCAGCACCGGCACCGCCGACCATTGGCGAAACTCGCGCAACACTTGTTGACCGTCCATGTCCGGCAGGCCCAGGTCGAGCACCAGCAGATCGGGTTTGTTCAGCGCCGCCTGGGCAAGGCCTTCAGCGCCGGTGCCGGCTTCCAGCACCTTGTAGCCTTGGGAACTCAAGCTGATGCGCAGGAATTTGCGGATCTGCGGCTCGTCATCGATGACCAAAAGGGTCGCGGTCTGGCTCATGGGGTTCGTTCGTTGCACTCAGGTGGGAAGGCAAGCAGATAGGACAAGAGTAACTCAGCGCCGCTCAAGCTTCATCGTCCATGCCCGGTTGTGCCTGCAAGGGCAGGTGCAACGTGATGCAGGTGCCGCGCCCGTCGAGACCATCGGCCACGCTGATGCGCCCGCCATGGGCACCGACCATGCCCTGGCAGATCGCCAATCCCAACCCCGTGCCCTGCCCGCCCCGATCACCGCGCGCGGCGGTATAAAACATATCGAAGATTTTCGCCCGCTCCTCTTCAGGGATCCCAGGCCCCTCGTCGGCCACGGCAAAAAACACTTCGCTGTCGGTCGCCCCGGCGCTCAGCAACAGCCGCCCTTGGGCCGGCGAAAATCGCGCAGCGTTCTCCAGCACGTTCACCAGGGCCTGTTCGATCAACGCCGCATGAACATAGAGCAAGGGTAATTCAGCGGGCACCTCGACACTGAGCGCCAGCGGTGCCAACACCGCCCGCAGGCGGTTCAGCGCGCTGCCGACGATGTCGGCCGGTGCTACCCAGTCCCGCGCCAGCTTCAGGGCACCGTGACCGAGACGGGTCATGTCCAGCAGGTTCTGGATGTAGCGATCCAGCCGCTCGGCCTCATCGCGGGTGCCTTCGAGCAGTTCACGGCGATCGGCCAGTGGGATCGCCTCCCCCAGCGCCAACAGGCTGTCGATGCTGCCGCGCATGGCGGTCAGCGGTGTGCGCAGATCGTGGGACACTGAAGCCAGCAAGGCGCTGCGCAGTTGCTCGGTTTCACCGTGCAGGCGCGCCGCTTCCAGATCCTGGGCCAGTTGCGCCCGGGCCAACGCCTGGGCCAATGGTTGACTGAGGGCCGCCAGCAAACGCCGACGCTGGCCACTCAACGGCTTGCCTTCTTTCGGGCATACGCCCAGCAAGGCCAGCGGCCCGCCCTCCGCCGACAACGGCCACCACCACCATCGCCCGGAAGGCAATGTCCCGGTGCCCGCGCCGGCCGGCTGATCATGCTGCCAGGACCAGTCGGCCGCCGCGCGCTCGGCCTCGGTGAACGTCAACGGCTCACCGCTCTCGACTTTCCAACCACTCTGGCCGTCGCGGTTGAGCAGGCACAGTTGCAAGTCGTGCCAACCGTTGAGGTGCTGCGCGGCGGCGCTGATCACCGCCTGGCGGTCGGTGGCGGCCGTGAGTTTGCGGGACAGGTCGAGCAACTCGCCGGTTTCCTGCTGGGTGTCGCGCAGGGCCTGCAACTGGCGACGCTGACGAGCGGCAAGGTTGCCAGTCAGGGCGGCCATGAGCAGGAAAAACACCAGCGTCAGCACGTCTTCTTCGCGCTGGATGGTGAAGGAAAACGTCGGTGGGATGAACAGAAAATCATAGGCCAGGAACGACAGCGCCGCGCAGGCCAGCGCCGGGCCGAGGCTGCTGCGTACCGCCACCAGCAGCACCGCCATCAGGAACACCAGGGAGATATTGGGCAACGCCAACCACCCCGAGATCCCCCAGGCCAATGCACTGGCCGCCACGGTCGCGGTCAGCGCCAACACATAGTCGAACCCGGTCTGGACGGCGTTCGAACGCACGCGTGCGGGACGCGGTTGTTCATCGCTGTCCAGCACGTTGATTTCCAGGCCCCGGGCATCGCGCAGCAGGCGTGACGCGAGGCCACCGCCAAACAGCCGTCGGCGCAGACGTGGCCGGGACTGGCCCACCAGCACCAGCGTGGCGCGACGCTCGCTGGCATGCTGGATCAGCGTCCTGGCCACTTCGCCGGCCCGCAGCAGCACCACTTCACCCCCGAGGCGTTCGGCCAGTTGCTGGGCATTCTGCAGGCGCTGGCGCGAGGGCTCATCACGGGCGCTACCGTTGTCCACATGCACCAGGCTCCACGGCAGATGTCGACGCTGGGCAACGCGGCTGGCATGGCGCACCAGGCGTTCAGCCTGCACGTCACCGTCCACCCCTACCAGCAAGCGTCCGCGTACCGCGGGCGCGGCCTGGCCCAGTTGTCGATAGCCCTGGGTCAGGTCGTTGTCGACCTGGGCGGCGGCGGTCTGCATGGCCAGCTCACGCAACGCGGTGAGGTTGGTCTGGGTGAAAAACGCATCGATCGCCGCCCGGGCCTGTTCCGGCACGTAGACCTTGCCATCACGCAGGCGCTCCAGCAGCTCACGCGGTGGCAGGTCGATCAGCAGCAGTTCATCGGCCTCCTGCAGGACCCAATCCGGCAACGTCTCGCGCACCTGCACACCGGTGATGCCGCGCACTTGGTCGTTGAGACTTTCCAGGTGCTGGACATTGACGGTGGTGTAGACATCGATGCCAGCCGTGAGCAGCTCCTGAATGTCCTGCCAGCGCTTGGCATGGCGACTGCCAGGCGCGTTGCTGTGGGCCAGTTCGTCCACCAGGACCAGGGTCGGGCGGGCGGCGAGCAGGCCGTCGAGGTCCATTTCCTCAAGCATCACACCGCGATATTCCGAGCGCACCAACGGCTGCTGCGCCAGGCCGCCGAGCAGCGCTTCGGTTTCGCTTCGACCGTGAGTCTCCACCACTCCGGCGACGACCTTCACGCCTTGACGCAGTTGGGTGTGGGCCGCTTGCAGCATGGCGTAGGTCTTGCCCACACCTGGGGCCGCGCCAAGAAAGACCTTGAGTCGACCACGGTCGTTGCGGGGCAGATTGGCTAACAGTGCGTCGGCGCGGCCGGAGTCGCTCATGGCGTGGAAATCTCTTTCAAATATTGATCAAACACCCTGTGGGGAGTCGGACCTGTGGGAGCAAAGCTTATGGGAACTGGACCTGTGGGAGCAAAGCTTATGGGAGCTGGACCTGTGGGAGCAAAGCTTGCTCGCGATGAACGATTACGCGGTTCATCAGTTGAACCGTGTCGCCTTGATCGCGAGCAAGCTTTGCTCCCACAGGTCCAGCTCCCACAGGTCCAGCTCCCACAGGCTTTGCTCCCACAGGTCCGGCTCCCATAAGCTTTGCTCCCACAGGCGCTACTCCCACAGGTTTTACAGTTTTTCCAGGGCCAGGTTCAGCGCCAGTACATTCACCACTGGCGGGCCCACCAAGGATTGCTCGGTGTTGTCATCAAGCAGTTGCTGCAAGGTCGAGGCCGGCAGGTTGCGCGCAGCGGCGACACGCGCCAGTTGATAGGCAATCGCCGCCGGAGGCAAGTGCGGATCCAGCCCGCTGGCGGAGGTGGTCAGCAATGCCAGCGGCACCGGCCCCTGGCCGGGTACCAGGCGTTTGTGAGCGTCATCGATCACTCGGGTGGCCAGGGCCGGATTGCTCGGGGAAAAGTTGCTGGCGCCGCTGGCGACCGTGGCGAAGGCACCGGCCGATGGCCGTGGATGAAACCAGGCATCGCCGGTGAAATCCTGGGCGATCAGCGTCGAGCCACGGACTTTGCCGGCGGCGTCAACGATCAGGCTACCGTTGGCCTGGACGGGAAAGGCGACTTGCGCCACGCCGGTGACCACCAGCGGGTACGCAACACCGGTGATCAGGGTCATCAGGAATAACAGGCTCAAGGCCGGGCGAATCAGAGTGGACATTTCAAAATCCTCGAATTGAAGTAAATCCTGTGCAAACAAAACCTTGGGGAATTACCTTGTGGGAGCAAAGCTTGCTCGCGATGCAGACACTTAGATTCCAGGCAAGACCGCGTCATCGTTCATCGCGGGCAAGCCTTGCTCCCACAAATAGTGAACTCAAACCAGGTGCAACGCCGTCAGCAACATATCGATCGCCTTGATCCCCACGAACGGCACCACGATCCCGCCCAGGCCATAGATCAACAGATTGCGCCGCAACAACGCCGCCGCACTTGCCGCGTGCACTCGCACGCCGCGCAAGGCCAGGGGGATCAGTACGACGATGATCAAGGCGTTGAAGACGATGGCCGACAGGATCGCGCTCTGCGGGCTGCTCAGGTGCATCACGTTCAACACGCCGAGCTGTGGATAAATCGAGGCGAACAGTGCTGGCAGAATCGCGAAGTACTTGGCGATGTCATTGGCGATGGAAAAGGTGGTCAGCGCCCCACGGGTCACCAGCAGTTCCTTGCCGATCTGCACCACGTCCAGCAGTTTGGTCGGGTCGCTGTCGAGGTCGACCATGTTGGCCGCCTCCCGCGCGGCCTGGGTGCCGTCGTTCATCGCCATGCCGACATCGGCCTGGGCCAGGGCCGGGGCGTCGTTGGCGCCGTCGCCGCACATGGCCACCAGCCGACCGTCATTTTGCTCGTGACGGATACGCGCCAGCTTCTTCTCCGGCGTGGCCTCCGCCAGCACGTCGTCGACACCGGCCTCGGCGGCAATCGCGGCGGCGGTCAACGGGTTGTCGCCGGTGACCATCACCGTGCGGATCCCCAGCTTGCGCAGCTCGGCAAAGCGCTCACGGATGCCGGGCTTGACCACGTCCTTGAGGTGGATAGCGCCGAGCAGCTTGCCGTCCACGCACACCAGCAGCGGCGTGCCGCCACTTTGGGCGATCTTGTCGACCTCCCGCGCCAGTGCCGATGGCAACTCATTGCGTGCAAAGCCGATGAAATCCAGCAACGAGTCCACGGCGCCCTTGCGGTAGATGCGGCCCTGATAGTCGACCCCGGACAAACGGGTTTCAGCACTGAACGGCACGACCGTCAGCGCTTCGACGCCAGGCTCGGGCTGTGGATGCAAACCTCGCAGGTACTCGACGATGGACTTACCCTCGGCCGTCTCGTCAGCCAACGAGGCGAACAGCGCGCCTTCGGCCAGTTCCTTGGCACTCACGCCGGGGGCGGCATAGACCGCTGTACAGCGACGATTGCCAAAGGTGATGGTGCCGGTCTTGTCCAGCATCAGCACATGCACATCCCCCGCCGCCTCGACCGCACGGCCGGATTTGGCGATCACGTTCAGGCGCACCAACCGATCCATCCCGGCGATGCCGATGGCCGACAGCAGCCCGCCGATGGTGGTGGGAATCAAGGTGACCAGCAGCGCCACCAGAAACACCAGCGGCAGACTGGCGTTGGCGAAATGGGCGAACGGTTGCAGCGTCACCACCACCAACAGGAAGATCAGCGTCAGGCCGATCAACAGGATATCCAGCGCCACCTCGTTCGGCGTTTTCTGGCGCTTGGCGCCTTCGACCAAGGCGATCATGCGGTCCAAGGTGGACTCGCCGGGATTGCTGGTGATGCGTATCAGCAACCAGTCGGAGACCAGGCGCGTATTGCCGGTGACGGCCGAGCGATCACCGCCGGACTCGCGGATGACCGGTGCCGATTCGCCGGTGATCGCCGCCTCGTTGACCGCGGCGATGCCTTCGATCACTTCACCGTCGCCGGGGATCATGTCGCCGGCCTCGACGCGCACCACATCGCCTTTGCGCAGACGGGTGGCGGGGATGATTTCAAAACCGCTGGCGGTCTGGCGACGTGCGTTGAGGCCTTCGCTGCCAGCCTTGAGGCTGTCGGCCCGGGCCTTGCCGCGGCCTTCGGCCAAGGCTTCGGCGAAGTTGGCGAACAGTACGGTGAACCACAGCCACAACGCGATTTGCGCAGCCACAAAGGTCGGCACTGCGTTGTCGGGAATGAAGCACAACACGGTGGTGAGGATCGCGGTCAGTTCCACCACCAGCATCACCGGTGCGCGGTGCAACTGGCGTGGATCGAGCTTGACGAAGGCTTGCACCAGCGCCGGCCGCCAGAGGGCCGACAGGTGGGTCTTCGGTTGTTCCGGTGCCTTGGCGGCGACGGTTTTGCTCATCGGCATATTCATCATCAGGTCCTCAGAAGCCCATGCTCAGGTGTTCGGCAATCGGCCCCAGCGCCAGGGTCGGCAAGAAGGTCAAGCCGCCCACCAGCAGGATGGTCACGGTCAACAAGGTCACGAACAGCGGGCCGTGGGTGGGAAAACTGTTCTGACCAATCGGCGCGGTCTTCTTCAAGGCCAAACTACCGGCCAACGCCAGCACCGGCAGGATGTAGCCGAACCGACCGATCAACATGCCCAGGCCCAGCATCAGGTTGTGGAAAGGTGTGTTGGCGCCGAACCCGGCGAATGCCGAACCGTTGTTCGCCCCCGCCGAGGTGTAGGCGTACAACAACTGGCTGAAACCATGGGCACCCGGATTGCTCACCGCGGCGGCCGGCCCGGGCAGGCTTGCGGCGACGGCACCCAGCACCAACACACTCACGGGCATCACCAGCAGCGTTGCCACCAACAGTTGCACTTCCCGGGCGCCGAGCTTCTTGCCCAGGTATTCCGGGGTGCGACCGATCATCAAACCAGCCAGGAACACCGCGATCAGCACGTTCAACAGCATCCCGTAGAGCCCGGCCCCGACGCCGCCGAAGATCACCTCGCCGACCATCATGTTCACCAGCGACACCATGCCACTGAGCGGGTTGAGGCTGTCATGCATGGCGTTGACCGAGCCGTTGGAAGCCGCCGTGGTGGTCACCGACCACAGCACCGTGGCGGTGGTGCCGAAGCGTGCTTCCTTGCCTTCCATCGGCGCGGCTTGCTCGACGACCGGGTTGTTCAGGGCCGGGTTGGGCTGGTATTCGGCCCACAGTGACGTGGCGCCGCCAATCAGGAACAGGGCAAGCATGCAGGCGATGATCGCCCGGCTCTGGCGCAGGTCCTTGACGTAATGGCCGAAGGTGAACACCAACGCGGCGGGAATCAGGATGATCGACGCGACTTCGAACAGGTTGCTCCAGGCCGTCGGATTTTCGAACGGATGCGCCGAGTTGACGCCGAAGAAACCGCCACCGTTGGTGCCCAGTTGCTTGATCGCGATCTGGCTGGCGGCCGGCCCCAACGGGATGACCTGATCGACGCCCTGCAGCGTGACCCCGTGCACATAGTGCGCAAAGGTCTGCGGCACGCCCTGCCAGACCAGGAACAATGCCAGCAGCAGGCACAGCGGCAACAGCCCATAGAGGGTGGCGCGGGTCATGTCGACCCAGAAATTACCCAGCGTCGCAGCGGACTTGCGCCCGATGCCGCGACAGAGCGCCACGAGCACGGCCAGGCCGGTGGCGGCGCTGACAAAGTTCTGCACGGTCAGGCCGACCATCTGGCTCAGGTAGCTCAGGGACGCTTCACCGCTGTAGGACTGCCAGTTGGTGTTGGTCATGAAACTCACGGCCGTGTTGAAAGCCTGGGTCCACTCCATGCCGGGCAGTTGCTCGGTATTGAGGGGCAAATATCCCTGCAGCAGCAGAATGGCGAACAGCAAGACAAAACCCGCCAGGTTGAACGCGAGCAAGGCCAGGGTGTATTTCTGCCAGCTCTGCTCAGCAGTGGCGTCGACACCGGCCAGGCGATAGCAACCGCGCTCCACCGGACCGAGGATCGGTGAAAGCCAAGTGCGCTGGCCTTCCATCACCCGGTAGTAAAAACGCCCCAGAAACGGTGCCGGAATCAGCACCAGGGCGAAAAAGCCGAGGATCAGCCCGTAGTCATAACCGTGCATAGCCGCTCCTAGTTCCGATCGGCGCGCAACAGCGCAACCAGCAGATAAATGAACAGCGCCACTGCCAGCAGCAGCGACACCCCATCCAGAACATTCATGGGATTTCTCCGTGGTACGGCGTCGTGCCGTGTGTGGAGTGATTGTCGGCAGGGAGGCTGTAAAGGAACGAGATCGAGAGCCGGACTGGGGGATAAAGAATCTGTAAAAAATGAACTTATGGCGTTGTTATGGCGGTGATCGGGAGGGCCTCTTCGCGAGCAAGCCCGCTCCCACAGGAATTTGTGGTGTGCATGGAATCACCTGTTCACCGCAAGCCCAGTGTGGGAGCGGGCTTGCTCGCGAAGGCGGCATCATCAGCGCCAACGCCCTCAACTGGCGCACAACAGGGGCACATCAAGCGAGGAACATCCCCGATACGACACGATTTCACCCATTACGACCGCCCTCGCCACACTGGCACGCCCACTGCACTGCCCCTCCCCAGCGCTTTTGCTATGGATCGAGGGGAGCCACCGATGAACACACAACTCAAACCCACCCTGGGCACCCTGCATTTATGGGGTATTGCCGTCGGCCTGGTGATTTCCGGCGAGTATTTCGGCTGGAGCTACGGCTGGGGCGTGGCCGGGACGCTGGGCTTTCTGGTGACGTCATTCATGGTCGCGGCCATGTACACCTGCTTCATTTTCAGCTTCACCGAACTGACCACCGCCATTCCCCATGCCGGCGGGCCGTTTGCCTACAGCCGTCGGGCCTTCGGCGAAAAAGGCGGGTTGATCGCCGGGCTGGCGACGCTGATCGAATTCGTCTTCGCCCCGCCAGCCATTGCCCTGGCCATCGGCGCCTACCTGAACGTGCAATTCCCGGCGCTGGATCCGAAACACGCAGCGGTCGGCGCCTATATCGTGTTCATGGGCCTGAACATCCTCGGGGTCAAGCTGGCCGCGACGTTCGAGCTGATTGTCTGCGTCTTGGCGGTAGCCGAACTGCTGGTATTCATGGGCGTCGTGGCCCCGGCGTTCAGTTTCAGCAGCTTTGCCCTGAACGGCTGGGCCGGTTCCGATGTGTTTGGCGCACCGGCCATCGCCGGCATGTTCGCCGCGATTCCCTTCGCCATCTGGTTCTTCCTGGCCATCGAAGGCGCGGCCATGGCCGCCGAAGAAGCCAAGGATCCGAAACGCACGATTCCCAAGGCTTACATCAGCGGCATCCTGACCCTGGTAATCCTGGCGATGGGCGTGATGTTCTTTGCCGGCGGCGTCGGCGACTGGCGCACCCTGTCGAACATCAACGATCCCCTGCCCCAAGCCATGAAAACCGTGGTTGGCGAAAGCTCCGGCTGGCTGCACATGCTGGTGTGGATCGGCCTGTTCGGCCTGGTGGCGAGTTTCCACGGCATCATCCTGGGCTACTCGCGCCAGTTCTTCGCCCTGGCCCGCGCCGGCTACCTGCCCGCCTCCCTGGCCAAACTGTCACGCTTCCAGACGCCGCACCGGGCCATCATCGCTGGTGGACTGATCGGCATCGCGGCGATCTACAGCGACGGCCTGATCAACCTCGGCGGCATGACCCTGACTGCGGCGATGATCACCATGGCCGTGTTCGGCGCCATCGTCATGTACATCATGAGCATGCTCAGCCTGTTCAAGTTGCGCAAAACCGAACCCAACCTGGAACGTACTTTCCGCGCACCGGGCTATCCGATCGTGCCGGGCATCGCCTTGGTGCTGGCAGTGGTGTGCCTGGTGGCAATGGCCTGGTTCAACGCGCTGATCGGGCTGATCTTCCTCGGCTTTATGGCGGTGGGTTTCATCTACTTCATCCTCACCGCACAACTGCGTGCAGACGCTCCCGCCGATGCGATGCTGACTGGGCTTTGAGGTGAAGCCGGCCGAACGGGCGTAGTATTGAACCACTGCGAACAACCTTCGCTCATAAGTGGTAGGTGCGATGGATCGGCGAAATGTTCGTCCGTCCATCGCCCCCCTCAAGGAGAACCCTATGCCCTGGTATGCCTGGTTGATTCTGATTGTTGCAATCGGCTCAATCGTGGGTGGTCTGATGATGCTGCGCGACACCGCCCACAAGGTCGAGTTGACGGACGAACAGCGCAAGCGCGTTGCCGAACGCAATGCGGAAATGGATGCGAAGGAAGCCAAGGATCGTTGACACCTAACTACTCAGCGCTTTTGTGGCGAGGGGATTTAGCGAAACGTCGCACCGCCCCGCTGGGCTGCGCAGCAGCCCCAAAACCTACAACCTGGTGTGTCTGATGAACTGGTTGGGTTTTTGAAAGGGGGCCGCTGCGCGCCCCAGCGGGGATAAATCCCCTCGCCACAACAAAGCCAGCGCCTGCTACATCACTTCTCCCAATCCGCCTTGGCGATATGCAAGCCATGCAACCCCTTGTACGCCGCACGCTCAGGCTGGCTCCAGCCCTCCAGCAATGAGCCCTCCAACCGATAGATCTCAACGCCCAGCGGGCGACAGACGCTGAGGGGATCCTGCGCATCCGGCCCCCACATCGCCAGCGACAGGTCACCACCCGGGCAGGTGGACAGGGCGCACAACAGATCAATCTCGGCAAAAAACTCCAGGTAATCGCCCTTCTGCGCCGGACAAGCCTTCATGAAGTACATGTCGTCATGATTAAGCCCCGTGCACTGGAAAATGTTCAGCACGTCGTGCACATCGAACTCCGTCAGGCCGTGAGGCAACACCGCACGGGTCAGGTTCGAATGGCAGTGATGATGGAAGTCCTCCCCCGTCAGCATCCTGTTCACATACGGATCACAGCGCGTCCCCAGTAGATCGTGCAACCGTCCACCATGCTCGTCGATACCGTAGCCAGCCAGGCTGTCATCGGTGATGGTCACCAAGGGCCGCAGGAATGGCAGGTTCGACCACAACCGATCATGGGTACTGACGTGGGCACCCTGAAGCTGACGCGTGCGCGCCGCCCACAGGCGCTCCCGCGGATCATGGGCATTCCACACGTTGAAGTCCCCCACCTGCGGGCCCACCGGCGTCGTGACGCGAAACACATGACCGGCAGGTACGTGCCAAGCGCGGCCGGTGCGGATGGGTACCTCGAACTGTTCGATCAAGGTGCGTTTGTCCTGCTGGGTGCGTATGCGGTCGTAGAAGGGTTTGTCCACTTGCAGGGCTGAACCTTTGCTGACCTGGTAGGCGGCTGGGTAGTCTTTGTGCATGGCGCGGGTCCTTGATCAGTGGTGATGAGTGGGAGTTAGCAGTTGCTCGGAATCATCGAGGTAAAGGCTCATGGCTTCGTGGGCGGCAAGCTTGTCGCCCTCGGCCAGGCAATCGTGGATGTACCGGTCACGGGCTAGCCACGGCGCCTGGAAACACGCCTCGTCGGGTGCGGAGCTAAACACTAGGCGCAGTTGTGCCATGGATCACTCACAGATAGTCATTATTTATGCCAACGGTAGAGGTTTCCAGAATGCGTCGAAAATTTGCACCCGCCGGACAGCAAAAAGGCCAGTCAATTCGACCGGCCTTCTTCAATCACAAACTCAATTCACTTCCAGCTTGTCACGGTTCCTGTCGAGAATCGCCTTGCCGATCCCCTTGACCTCCAGCAACTCCTCCACCGAAGAGAACGGCCCATTATTCTCCCGATACGCAACAATCGCCTCGGCCTTGCCCTTCCCTATCCCTGACAGCTCGCGCTGCAGCGTGGCAGCATCCGCCCCGTTTAAATCCACTTTGGCGATCTGCGTTTTGGCTGACTGCTCCACTGCTTGCGGCGTAGCGACCGACTCGAGTTTGACCACAGGGGCGGCGATAGCAGCAATCGAGGCGCTGGTGAGAAAGGCAAAAATCAGAGAGTAGAAATAGCCTGTACGCATAAGTGACGCTCCATGACATCGTTAAGAAAGAAGCAGCTTTTCCGAAGCTGCTTCTCAAACTTAGGCGATGAGGTGTCGCTGTCAAAAATGTGTACGTTACAGCGTATGTAACAATCAGGGTTCGAGACGGCGTTGCTGGTAGATCCAGTCGACAATCTCGCCGTCCGGGGCGTAGCCACTGACGGTATCGCGAAGCAACTGGCGGACCCTCGCATAATCATCGTGTTCGATGGCAACCAGCAACTCAGCCAAGCTGGCCTTGAGCACATCCCACGGCAGATGATCTTCGTTGGCGCTCATGATCATCGGATGCGAGGTCGCGACAACGTTATCGCCAATTAGCAATTCCTCGTAAAGTTTCTCGCCAGGGCGCAGGCCTGTGAATTCGACTGCAATGTCGCCATGAGGATTCTTTTCCGAACGAACACTCAAGCCAGACAGATGAATCATCTTCTCTGCCAGCTCGACAATTTTCACCGGCTCGCCCATGTCCAGCACGAACACATCGCCGCCCAAGCCCATGGAGCCCGCCTGAATCACCAACTGTGCAGCCTCGGGAATGGTCATGAAGTAACGCGTGATCTTGGGATGCGTAACGGTTAATGGGCCGCCGGACTTGATCTGCTTATGGAATAGCGGAATAACCGACCCAGACGAACCCAGGACGTTGCCGAACCTGACCATGGTGAAACGGGTTTTATTAACTCGCGAGACATTGGCCTTATCGCCGAACAGCACTGGTGCCAATTCACGGCTCAGGGCCTGCAAGGTCAGTTCTGCAAGGCGCTTGGTGCTGCCCATCACATTGGTGGGACGCACGGCCTTGTCAGTGGAGATCAGCACAAAATTCGATACACCGGCCTGCAACGCGGCTTGCGCGGTGTTCAACGTCCCGATCACGTTGTTCAGGACACCTTCGGCAATATTGTGCTCCACCATCGGCACATGCTTATAAGCGGCGGCGTGATAGACCGTGTCGACATTCCAGCTCTTCATTACATCCAGCAATTTGGCCTGATCCCGTACCGACCCCAGGATGGGCAGCAAACGAACAGACAATGATTCCCGAGCGATTCGCGGTTCAAGTTCAGACAGAATACTGTAGAGATTAAACTCACTGTGCTCGAACAGCAGCAGCGTTGTCGGTTTAAGTGACAGGATTTGTCGACAAAGTTCAGAACCGATCGAGCCACCCGCCCCGGTAACCAATACCGACTGCCCTGCGATGCAATGCTCAAGTAAGTCAGCCTGTGCAGGCACAGGATCACGCCCGAGAAGATCCGCAATATCCACTTCCTGGATGTCGTCCACCTTGACCCGGCCACTCGCCAAGTCCATGAAGCCTGGAACACTGCGCACATGCAGCGGGAAACCTTCCAGCAACGTCAATATTTCCCGCCGACGACCTCGTGACGACGAAGGAATCGCCAGTAAAATCTCCTGGGCACCGGTCGCATCGATCATCCTTTGTATATGTTCGGGTTGGTAGACCTGCAGCCCGGCAATCACCCGGTCTGCAATGCTGCGATCATCATCGATGAACGCGACCGGACGCATCACCCGCCCCATGCGTAGCGCGGCCACGAGCTGGTTACCTGCAGCACCGGCACCGTATATAGCGACTTTGGGTAAGCCGTCGTCACGGTTGGTGAAGGGCACATGCTGGGCGGCGGTGAACCAGTCACCGAGGAAATATTGCCGCATCATCAGGCGCATCCCGCCAATCATGATCAGGCTGAGCCACCAGTAATTGAAGATGATGGAGCGTGGGACCACGTTGGTGTGATTGCTGTACCAATACACGACAAGCGCCAGTAACAAGGCCGAAAGGCTGACCGCCTTACAGATGGTAATCAGCGCATCGTTACCGAAATAACGCATGACAGCACGATACATCCCGAAGCGGATGAAGATCGGAATTGCGATCATCGGAGCGGATGAAAAAAGCCAAAGGTGCGTCTCGATCGGGGCAGTCAATGCGTCGACGCCCAGCCGAACAACAAACGCCAGCCACAAAGCGAGCCATACGAGAAGGATGTCCATAGCCACCTGGATCGCGCGCTTGTGGCGTCGTGGCAGTCCCAGCAACGCTGTTCTTAATTTATCCATAAACCCTTCACGCACCTCGGTCAACTCCTAAACCCAATCCATTCCTGATAAACGCGGCTCCATCATCGACCGTTGGACAACCGATTAAACAAAAACGCGACTTTTTACCTTTAAACCAGGCCTTCTCAAGCTCGCCAGCATGAAATCAATCTGACGGCTAGCAGTACAAAGGCACGTAGGCAATGATTAAAGCTAACATTCCATTCACATTCCACAATACGACACATGCCGCCAGCGGCAACAACCAGAACATATTAATCGCCACCACCGCCAACGTCACTGGCAAATGCCGACCATATTGGCGGGAGGCAAACTGATAAGCATGGCTACGATGAGCCTCGTAGATTTTTCCGCCTCGCAGCAGGCGTCGTAATAAAGTAACGATTGCATCGACAATAAAGACACCCAGCGGATCAACCAGACCCAAAGCCACCTGGATGACACCCAAGCCGCCTGTAGCGACAACAAGCCCAGGACAATGCCGAGAAAACACTATTTCGACGCTGGTGTTGGGTCACATCATGATGATGGGCTCCTGATGGTAGGCAAGGCGCAGGATAGGCGGAGGGCGAACCCCTGAGGTTCGCCCAGGATTTTTTAGACCTAAACCACCCGAGCGATGCCCTACGCTACGCCAGGGGCATAATGAAAAGCTCTGAAGAGAAGCGCCGAGTCGTCTCTATGGACGGATTTTTCAGCGCGGAAATCATGGGCTTTCCTTGCAACGTGAAAATCCATGGCGATGAGAAGCTTCCCCGCTCGATAATAGCTCGCGAACTCCCGTTACGAATGTCCTGTATGACCAGGCCACCACCAGGAGGCGAGCTGATTGCGAACGAGCCGCTCCCATCAAGTGCGGCACCGCCTGCGTACGTGTGGACAGCTGCCTCAGTCAGCGTGACGACTGACTTAACTGATCGATTCTCGACGTCGATAAAAGCAATCTTGCCGACTCCGCGCGTGCCGTCTTGGCTCATTTGACTATATGACACTGCGACATTGTTATCTTCTACCCACCTCGTTTCATAAGGGATGGTGTCGTAAATTTGATCATCACCCAAGTTTATGGGAATCTCAATCCTCGAAAGGAAGGCATCTTCCGAAATGACTACCGACAGTCCTTCGTGACGCTTATGTTCCGACCTGTAAATGGCATATGACATCGCGCAGCGCCCATCAGACGATGATGCCAAAGGGGTCGAATATGGGAAGGTTCCTGCACCGTAGCCTGCAATCTGCAAAGGCGTAGACCAAGTCTCCCCGCCATCATCACTGGATCTTGCAACCGTCCTGCGCCACTCACCCGCGCTGCTATTCCCGATGCGCTCTTGTAGTGTATGCATGAGGATTATTCGCCCATCGGGTAGCCCCGCTACAGACGCATAAGTTGATCGTCCGGTATCCAATACACGGATATCTTCCCACTCACCAATGTCTTCAGGACGCTTAGTTCGCATACAATACAATGGAGAAGCGTGATTACTGAAGCAAGCTAGTATATGCCCCTCAAATTGTCCACTCGGAATTCTGATCAAGGCAGGCGATCCATGATCACTCGCGCCTTCGAAACGGGCCATTACATTGACTCTACGAACCAATAGGTCATCCGTTATTTCTGCGACAGAGACCTCCCCACCTGAGGTAATATAGCCGAAACAAAATCCGCCAGTAAGCTCTGCTACTGCAGGTCGGTTGTACCACAAGCTATACGCGTTCTGAATCGTAAGTGGTGCTGGTGGGTTTAATCTACGAATGAAAGGAATCGCCGAAAAAGCGGCGACCACTCCTGCAGAAATAAGAAAGTCTCTACGATTCATCGGTCGCCCATGCCCTGTTCATCAGCCCTTCTATGCCATTGGCACTTGGTATAGATGCACTTGCGAAACTGAAAATTCATTCTATTAGGATCTCGCCTTTAACGAAAATAGCTGCCGCAAGGACCGCAGGTAGCATACCATCGCGACATAGCTTTTCGATGGTTTAACTGGCATGCTCTCTGCGGTAATCACAAGAGCTATTTTCGTACAGAGTCTAGACTCGCTTGATCACGAAGATTCACAGGTTTAGAGGATGCGTAGATAGCCAACGCCGCAGGAAGCATCAAATATGTAAAATATTTCCCTACAATCAAAAGCAGTATTGATGTTGCGAGCAATGAAATAGCAATATTTGATTGGTGCGTTGAGCTTCTAAAACTATAATTCACACACCCTTGAATGAACGGAAGGAAAGCCAACAGAGCGAAGAATACCCCACCAACGATACCTGTTTCTTGCCATACCGACATTACATTATGGATGTATCCGCCCTCTTCGTATTCGCCGTACGCGCCAACTATAGGGCTATTAAATATTTTCTCCATGCCTTCGCGAGCCATTCTATCTCGCTCATTATTCGAATTATCTTCCTGCAAGTTAACCAAGGTTGCGACTCTGCTTTCTGGAATGCTAATACCACCAGTAGTCAGCATAATAGAAGACAAACCTATAACCATTGCGCCAATAATGATCGGCGTGAACTTCTTCCTACAAGAAAGAAACTCCAACAACAAGGCAAAAAAAACGTATCCGGCAAACTCACTTCTGGCGGAGTTGATGTATAGACAGGCTAACGCAACAATATGAACACCCATGCGTAGCTGTCGACTTGTTGCGGACCTAACAATAAATACTGTTGCAATGAAATAGCAAAGCGCAAACGTCTGATAGCTAGGGATCTGACCAACGTCATCGGCCATTCCACGGAGTATGAATCGGCCATCCAGGGTAAATGTAAGTATACATATAGAAGCTGCCAACCAACAAAGAAAAATAACGCGAGAGCCTTCTACCGAATGCGAGAATACTCTTTTACACAATGTAAACACCGCCAAACTTTGCAGAACTGAAACCAAATGCCAAGTCATAACACTAGAACCACCAAACACCCCATTCCAGATGACAATTGCGGTGAAAAAAAATAAAAATAGTGTATATGAAAACTCTACGAGCTCCATTCTACCCCTTCGCAGCACGTCCCAAACGCTTAACGGAAACAGTATGAGCAATGACAAAACGCAAATCACACCGAAGTATCCACCCGCAAGAGGAGGTATAATATGACTTGTAACAGCAACATAATAAAGAATGGTACCTGGAAACAACAAGGCAAACAAATATTGTGAAATCTTTAAAAGGGGCAGCTTAATAATCATTAGTTATACATGCCTGTTCGTATCCAACATATCCTGGCGAATGATACCTGTGCGCGAAGTCTAAGTCATGGCCAAGCGCCCGAACCATCCTCACACAACGCTTGCGTCAAAGTTGTTCTCTATACCCTTAGCTAACGGCCGCTCCAGCATCATAAATTGCGACCTTTGGCAAGGTCACGATTGGTAAACGGTACATGCAGACTGGCTGCAAACCAGTCGCCCAGAAAGTACTGACGCTCTATCAGACGTAGCCCGCCGATCAACATCAGGCTTAACCACCAGTAATTAAATACAATTGAACGAGGAAAAAACGCAGTATGATTGCTATGCCAATAGACGACCAATGCCAATATAAGTGATGACAGTGACACCGCTTTACAGATAGCAATAAGCGCATCATTTCCAAAATAGCGCATGACAGCGCGGTACATGCCGAAACGAATAAAAATGGGTATAGCGATGATGGGGGCTGCCAAGAATAACCAGTAGTGAGTAGACAATGGCCCATAGATTTCATCTACACCAAGACGTACGATGAACGCAAGCCAGAGGGCAAGCCAGACCAGCACCCCGTCCGTCACTACTTGGAGTGGGAGCCGCAGCATTCCCGTACGAAGCCTATCCGGCATCCACTTACTCTCCTGACTCCGCCCCAAACCAGCCCCCTTCCAATTGCATTTCATGCATTCGTCCTGCCTGGCCGGTGTAATCTGACCAAAGAAGTCGAACTTGGGTGGTATCACATGTTTTCATGCGTTAGTTATCACCCAGGATTTCATTTCCCAGCGGCGTCGTGCATGACCCTTGCCAACACTTCGCAAGTCTTGGCCATTTCGGCGTCCGTCAGCGTTGGATGAACCAAGAACATCAGACTTGTTTCTCCGAGTCGCGCTGCCACTGACAAGCTCTCCTCGGGTCGCCACGGGGTATTGTCGAAAGCCTTCTCCAGATAGACCTCTGAGCATGAACCCGAAAAGCAAGGCACGCCGCAGGCGCCGATCTCGCTAAGAATCCGGTCCCGATCCCACCCTTCTGCGAGTTGATCTAATTCTACGAAGACATAACACTTATACGCTGCATGCACGATATCGTTGGGAGTCTCAGGAACACGCAACCCCGGCAAAGCCTTGGCGCAATCCCAGATACGGCGAGCGTTAGCCAACCGCGACTGGTGCCACTGAGGCATCCGTTTCAGCTGAATCCTGCCAATCCCGCCTTGTACCTCTAGCATTCTCCAGTTGGTGCCGAAGCTCTCGTGCAGCCAACGGAATCCTGGGGCATGCTGTCGCTCATACACGGCTTCCCAGCTCTTTCCATGATCCTTGAACGACCACATCTTGAGCCAAAGTTCACGATCATTCGTCGTAACCATGCCACCTTCACCGGCAGTGGTCATTATCTTGTCCTGACAGAACGACCAAGCACCGATATGACCTATCGACCCGATCGCCTTGCCCTTGTATCGGGCCCCATGCGCCTGTGCACAGTCTTCAATTACTCGGATCCCGTGCTCGGTCGCCAGGGCCATGATGGGGTCCATATCACAAGGCCATCCGGCAAGATGAACACAGATGATGGCTTTGGTACGAGGAGACAGAACTGACTTGACGGTTGACGCATCAATATTCTGTGAGTCCGCATTTACATCCGCGAACACAGGGATGGCGCCAGCGTTAATGATGCTGGAAACAGAGGCCAAAAAGGTTCGGGAAGTCACAATCACTTCATCACCAGCGCCAATACCCAGTGCCAGAAGCGCCAAGTCGAGCGCTACCGTACCATTGGCCACTGCGACCGCATAATCAGTCTCAGCCCAATCGGCGAACTCTCGCTCAAATTGGCGGCACTCCTGCCCGGTCCAATAGTTTACCTTGTTGGACAGAATGATGTCGCGAGCGCAGTTTGCCTCCTCTTCGGAGAAAGATGGCCACGGAGAAAAGGGGGTATTCAGCATTGAACTAATCCTGATTCGTCAAACTGGCAAGAATGCAAACGGGCTTAAAACAGGGTCTACCGCCGCATCACCAAATGGATGGAATTCTATAAGACCCGCGCAGGAACGCCTACCACTATGCAGCCTCCTACAACATCAGCCACGACTGCCGCCCCCGCACCAACCAATACATCAGCGCCGAGTACTACCAGCTGCTTTACGCAAGCGCCTATTCCTACCCATGCGCGATCACCCACCTCGACCCCACCGGCAAGCCGAGCACCTGGGCTGATATGAACGGCTTCTGCCAGAACGCAATCGTGATCGACACTGCATCCGGTGTTTAAAATCCCGCCCAACCCCACGCTGGAGCCGGCATTCACTACAGCCCCTGCAAAAATCACTGTACCCGCAGCCACACTGGCGTGGCGGCTAACATGAGCTGCAGGATGAATGAGCGTCACCACAACAGCTCCTCGCTGAATGAGTGCGATAAGCTTCTGTTGGCGAATATTGTTATTGCCAATAGCGACAACAACACCCTCGAACTCACCGATACGCTCAAACAACTCGCTGCCTGTGCCCACCACCTCCCAGGGACCATTGGTGGTTCGTGAAGGCCATGCATCATCAAAGAAAACAATATCTGACCAGCCACAACACTCAGCAGTATCGGCGACTACTTTGCCATGACCACTTGCGCCAAGTATTGCAAGCTTTTTCATTCCTGGTTGCCCGTAAATTTGGACATAGTGGCTTCTCCACTAGCGCTGATACCGTCTTTTTTTACGACTTTCTTGATCGTCAGAGCGATAATTTTCAAATCTAGCCATAGGGAGCGATTCTCGACATACCACACATCTAGTTCGAATTTTTCTGGCCAGCCCAGTGTGTTACGCCCATTGATTTGGGCCCAACCCGTAACGCCTGGCCGGACCTGGTGTCGAAGGTACTGGCGCGTGTTATAGAGCGGCAGATACTCCATTAACAACGGCCTAGGCCCTACTAGACTCATCTCGCCTTTAAGCACATTCCAAAGCTCCGGTAATTCATCCAGGCTGCTGGAGCGTAGGAAGCTGCCAAATGGAGTCATCCGTAGCACATCAGGCAATGGTGCGCCATCGCGACTATATGCATCACGCATGGTACGGAATTTGACCATTTCAAAAGGCTTTCCACCACGCCCGGGACGAACCTGTCGGAATAACACTGGTCCCCCTAACCGGTGCTTGATCAGGATTGCCACGATAACTATTACCGGGGACAGAACGATCAAGCCCACCAGGGCACCGACGAAGTCAATTACTCTCTTCATCTGGTGGGCTCACATGCTTCGTCGAGGCACTGTGCCAGGTTTCTGGCAAGCTTATCGAAACCATGCTCGATTTCGACGTAGTGGCGCCCCGCACGCCCCATCTTTACCCGCTCGGCGCTTGAAAGCCTAGACACTCTGACAATCGCCTCAGCCAGCGCCTTGGGATTACCTGGCTCAACCGTATATCCGGCACCAGAATCTTCTATGGGGTTATTACCTGCATCGCAGCAAAAAAGAACTGGACGCTGGCCCGCCATGAAATCGAACAATTTGTTCGAGCTGATCCCATACTTGAACACTGGTGCATTGATTAGATTGAAAACAAAGGCATCCGCTTCCGCGGCCAGTGCCGGAATTTGCCGTTTAGGAACAGGGTCTTCGAAACTTACACGCCTAAGGCCCAACTCACTGGACAGGTTAAGCAAGTCTACCTTGCACGGCCCGTTGCCAATAATTCGCAGTTTAACATGCGACATTTCAGGATCGGCTTCGATGATTTTTTGCGCGCGCAACACATTATCGAGCCCATTGGCTGAGCCATGAGCCCCAAAGTACATCAGCGTGAACTCATCACCAACGGCCTTTTCCTCAGGGCGAGGAAAATCTTCAAGATCGACCCCGTTTGGAATCCAAACAATCTTCTTTGGATCGATTCCCATAGGGACGATGTATTCATGCGCCTTAGGCAGCAATACGACAATCCGCTTGGCACGTTTGTAGAGCCACTTTTCCAATACGCGAAGCGAACGAGCAATTATACTTTTGCGCTCTAACCGCCCCATATCGATCAGCGTTTCCGGCCATAGGTCCCGCACTTCGAATACGAAAGGCACTTTATATCGCCAAGCAAGCATGGCTCCAGCGGCTGCCGCAAAGGGATGAACGCTAGATCCAATGATGACATCAGGTTTGTTCAGTGCGGAAAGCCTGCCAGGCCTAACAACCTGCCAAGAGTATTCGAGCATGTTGCGCATCCGCGCGGTACCATTGCCCTTGTACTCAGACGTTTTTAGCCATAGAAACGGAATGCCGGCATATTCATCAAGTCTCGAGGCTTGAGAAACTTCAAGACGCTGTCGGCCAGACTGATGCTCTACACTGGCCGCAATAATCGAAGCCCTCCAACCATGAGCAGGTAAGTTCTTCGCCAGTTGATAGTGACGCGTGCCACCTGCACCACCTGGCTCTTGCGCGTAGTGGTTAAGAATCCAGACATTCTTCATGCCGAAAGATCCTCTACAAGGCGTCGTACGATCAGTTCTGCCGCATTGCCGTCACCGTAAGGCTGGACAGCTTGACCCTTAGTGCCCACCGCTGCACGAATAGCTGCTGCAACTTCTTGCGACGACTTCGGTGATACCAGGCGATTCCATCCGGATTCGACCAATTCTATCCACTCAGTTTCATCCCGTAACGTGACGCAGGGGACGCCATAGAAGAACGCCTCTTTCTGAACTCCGCCGGAGTCAGTGGCAATGAGTGCGGCATGCTTCTCGAGCTGAACCATATCCAAATAACCAACTGGGTCGATCAGGTGCAGATTCTGAGGTATATCATCCAATTGCCCACGTTTCTCCAAAACTGCTCTGGTACGTGGATGCACTGGCCACACGATCGGCAAATCGGTAGACAGGTCACGGAATGCTTCGACGATCGAGGTAAGCCGAGCCGGATCATCGGTATTTTCTGCCCGATGAACTGTCGCCAGTACAAAGCCAGCTTCTTTGAGGCCGAGTTTAGACATTACGCGCCCGCTGGCGTCAACACGTCTGCCATGGAACTTCGCGACGTCATACATGACGTCTCCGACTGGAATTATGTTGGCTCTACTTACACCTTCTTTTGTTAGATGCTCTGCCGCCGTCACGGTAGGGGTAAACATCCAACGAGAAACCCTATCGGTCAGGATACGGTTCACTTCCTCAGGCATAGCAATATTGAAAGACCGCAGCCCGGCTTCCACATGCGCGACGGGAATATGCAACTTCACGGCGGCCAACGCTCCCGCTAATGTGGAGTTGGTGTCGCCGTACACAAGTACAATATCAGGGCGCTCGAGAAGCAAAACCTTTTCAACTTCAATCAGCATCCGCCCAGTCATATCACCGTGACTACCACCATGAACATCTAGATGATAGGTCGGCGCACTCATACCCAGTTCATGGAAGAATACATCAGACATATTAAAGTCAAAATGTTGACCCGTATGAACGACAATTTCTTCGATTCCCGGCAGCGTGGAAATAAAATGAGAAACGACACTTGCCTTGATAAACTGGGGGCGCGCTCCAATTATTGTCAAAATCTTCATTTACTGCTTAACCTCTAACAAATCGGAGTAAAATAGGCAAAGCTTTTTTGCCTCGACGCCCCAGTTATATTTTTCAAGAACAGCTCGCTGGCCATTCTGACCCATCTCTTCCGCTTCCGCAGGGTGCGCGACCAGATAGTCGATTGTCCTGGCTATTTCCTGAGCGTTTAATGGGTCAACACAAACGCCACACTTACTGGAGTTAATGATATTTCGCCAGAGAGTGAAGTTAGAGGCAATCACTGGTAATCCAACAGCCATATACTCGAACATCTTTACTGGCAATGCATCCAAATAGTTCGGGGTAGGATGAAGTGTCACGAGGCCCGCCACTGAACCATCGAGTATCTCTTTAACACCTTGACGATCCAGCCATCCGAGATGGATAACCTTGCGCCATCCTGGCTCAGTCTTAACTGCCGACTCAAAGGCAGACTCAGTGAAAACGCCGCCGATTGAAAGGGATACACTGGGCGAGGCTAACCCTATCGCTTGGACGATCTCCCGAATACCGCGAATCTCTCCAAGCCCGCCAATATAAACGACTTGCGCTTTTTTATTTGACCAGTCCACCTTACCACCAGACAGCTCCCCTATAATAGGATAGTTATTGATGTCAAGTGCACGAACACCGATAGCCGAAAATTTATCGCGTATGTAGGGGGTCGCCGCCAAAACTGCATCAAGCTTTCGACATGCCCATGTTTCGTAAGCAGAGAAGACTTTCGATATAAGGACCCTTGAAACCTTATTTAAATAAGGCTTACCCAATATTTGCTTGGGAACATCTTCATGCGCGTCGAAAATCACCTTCTTTCCAAGCGCTTTCAATTTCAGCCCGGCGGGGATGAGCTCAGGATCGTGCAAATGATAGACATCAGCATTAAGTTCCGCTGCTCTTTTGCGAATGATTTTGGTCGTCTTAAATATTCTATTTAGGCGCCCCTGCAACTTCCCAACATCGATAAAAGTAACGCCTTCCTTGACCTCATCACCTTTGCCGTCCGCAACAAGAAAATATACCTCATACCCTTCTTCGACAAGAGTTCTGCATTGCTTTTGAAAGATACGAACATCGTAACGAGAGTGGACGGATGACACATGAGCAATTCTAGCCATGTTATTTATCCTTCAACTCAAGAGTAAACATTTATGCGCCGCCCCAGAATCCGCTGAACTATATTCTGAAGCTTCTTCATGCAGTTCTTGCGCGAATCCCAATTATTAAAATCAGAATAATCATGTATGGGTGCACCCATCAGCGCTTCAAATTCCGAAGTAGAGATTCGCATCTTTTTGCAAAAATACTCAATGTCATACTGCAGCTCATCAAGGTCATACAATGGTTGCGCCAATCTCTCAAGGGCCTCTTTACGAGTCAGCTGACCAGAGAGAATCATGCTGGAGTAATGCAACTTTCGCTTATCATAACCAAATTTTTTGGGGAGATAATAATTTTGGAACAGCTTCGTAAAAATAGACTCTCCATGTTTATGGGCATAGGAGCGATAGCCAATCGTATCCTGCAAATACAGTTCCGCCTTGGACTTGTCATAATTCATGTAGTTAAGCGGACGCACAGTCCGCATACCTTTGACAAACGGATACCAGAAGTAATACTCCAAGAAGCTGATGGTTTTATAATCTTGCAACGGCCGCTCACCATACTTCTTATGAATTGCCTTGAGATTGATCGCATCCATCGCACTGCCATGCCAGGTATCAGGAAACACCGCTTCAGTCGCGAGATTCCCACCACTCAAAATATATTTGATATTATTCTGCACAGCAAAACGGTACATACTGGAAAAATATGCGTGATCTTGCGGCACGTCTTGATTGGCAACGGCGGCCTTCATATAAGACAATTGCAGCTCGCGAACTTCTTCCCAGTTCATCACATGGGTATGCAGGTCATACCCGCAATACTTAATGATTTTTTCGATATTGCTGACAGCCAGCTCACTATTCCAGCCTGCATCCACATGCACCACGAGTGGGCGTAACCCGAAGTCCTTGACCTTCAGGGCTAAGTAGGAGCTGTCCACTCCGCCACTAAGGCCAATGATGCAGTCATACTCTTTGCCGGCGCCCTCTTTCTTGATCTGATCGACGATCTTCTGGAGACGCTGTTCACCACTAGCATCGGTAAACAGTTGCTTGGATTGGACATTGTCGAACTTGTGGCAGTGATTGCACACTCCCGCATCATCGAACACGATTTCAGCGTCAGATGTATCCATGACACAGCGCGAACAGACCTTCACCACTACCCACCTCCAAAACGTTTTCATCGGCCTGCCTGATTGGACAACCCAGCAGCAGACCCGATTTGTATGGCAATCAAGGCAGCGAAGAGCCTGTAAAGCCGAAGGGCTTCCAAGAGACGCTGCCTTTGAGAAAATTCATTTTTGCTTATCCAGCACTCAACTTGTTGATGTCTGGATAACTGATCAGTACGGCGCGATGCTTGCCGTGGAACACAAAAAGGCTGCCTGCCGCCACGGCAGAAATGCCAGTACGGTCAAAAAGCTCAATCAGGTCTGCCGTGGAAGCAGCGCCACCGCAAGCGATGACAGGTACGTGCACCTCAGAAACAACGCTTTCTACCAGCGCAGTATCGAAACCCTTCTGTGTGCCGTCACGGTCGACTGAGTTCAGGAAGATTTCGCCAATCCCTGCCGCCTCAAGCGTTTGGGCCCATTCGACCGGGGAGCGTTTGGTATCTTTTGTGCCGTTTTCCGAGTATACAGAATACCCGCCCCAGAAGCCCTTCCGGCAATCCATGGCCCCCACGACGCTTTGCGACCCGAACTTGTCGGCGATTTGACGGATCAGCGAAAGGTTGGCGAGCGCAGCCGTATTGATGGAAATTTTCTCGATACCGAGGGCAAACACCTTCTCGGCATGCTCCAGGGTTTTGATCCCCCCCCCATAACAAATGGGCATGAAACACTCACCCGCCACCTCGGCGATCAATTCGTAGTTGGGCTCACGGTTGAGTTTTGAAGCCTCAATGTCGAGCAACACCAGCTCATCGACTTCCTTCTCGTTGAAGATCCGGATGGCATTGATGGGATCGCCGACGTACTTAGGCTCTTTGAATTTCACGGTCTTGACCAGGCCGCGATCCTTAAGCAACAAGCAGGGAATTACGCGCCTCCTGACCATCAGACCAACTCCACGAAATTCTTGAATAGTTGCATACCAAATTTGTGACTTTTTTCCGGATGGAATTGGAAGCCCAAAATATTGTCCCTGACCACTGCGGCGGTAAACTGTTGATCGTAGTTAGCGGTCAGCAAGGTGTTCTCCGCATGTCGCGGCAACATGTAATAACTGTGGACAAAATAAAAACGGCTCAGCTGATTGAGCCCCGTCAGAATTGGGTGCTGCAACCGAGGAGTAACTTCATTCCAACCCATGTGTGGCACCTTGCGCCCCTCACGCTTCTCGAAACGGACAATGTCCATGTCGATCCAGCCAAGACCAGGCTCGATGCCCTCCTCAGAGCCATTGCCAAGCATCTGGCTGCCGAGGCATACACCCATTACCGGCTTTTGCTTGCCCAGCACCTGCTCATTCAACACCTCGATCAGGCCGCTTTTTCGCAGTGTCTGCATCCCAGCGTCGAAAGCGCCCACCCCTGGCAGAATGAGTTTGTCCGCCTGCTCGATATCCTCACGACTGTTCGATGCCTTGGCTTTGGCGCCCACTCGCTTCAGCATGTTCAAGACCGAGGCGATGTTCCCTACACCATAATCAACAACAACGATCACTTGGCATCTCCCTTGGTGCAGTAGAAGGACATCCAGAAATAAATGAAATACATGATTGCATAGCCCATGGAGTAGAACCACAACACCGAATCCACGGTATCCGGCAGGGTGAAGCAGGCAAACGTCAAGGCCAGCAGGGTTAGCTGCCACACCAAGTCCAGATTCTGCCGCTGCGCGATATAGATCGTGTAACTCAGGGGGCTGACGACGAACCGCATGTAGAACAGCGGAATCATCAACACGGCATAGCGCCCTGATTCAGCCCAGGCGTCGCCAAATATGAAACTGAACGCCCATTCACCTACGAACCAGAAGGCTACGAAGGGGGGGAGCGCTAGTACTGCGAGTAGCTTGAAGGTCTTGATGAAGATGCCGCGGCAGCTTCCCGTCTCCCGATAGTCACGGGCAGCTTGCTCCTTGAAAACATCAAGTACCGAGGCGGCTAGCAGGGAGATAGGAGCGCCCATGATCTTCAGTGTCAAAGCGAACCAGCCCGCACTCTCTCCGCCGAACTTCGCTGCCAACAGCACGATCGGAATCTGGCTGGCGACCGTGTTGATCAGGTCTGCGGGCAAGGAAAACTTGGGGAAGTTTATGTACTTCACCGCGCTTTGCCTCACCGCGCGCCAAGGCGTCGCGGCACAGGCAACGATCAACGGTTTACCAACCCAGATAGCCGCCAGCGCCGTGGCAACGATGACGCCGAACAATTGGCCATAAATAAGACCCGAGACACCGCCTAATAAATAAGCGGCGGACACTTGGGCGACTGCGATGCAGGCAGCAAGGCTGATGCGCGCGCCTCCCAGCCTGTTGAAGGACTGTTGGAAGGTAAGGAGGGACAAGACCAGTTTGTTTGCACCTAAACCCAACGAAACGATTGCCAAGGCCAACCAATAATCACCCACTACAGCAGGCAGTGCCTCCATAAAAGGCGTCGCCAATACAAGACCGCCAGCTACTAAAATGGTAATTGATAGGATGAGTAGCAATATGAGCTTGATCACGGCATGAAAATCGTTTTCCGCCTTAGTGGCGAAGATTGCCAACTCATAGCGCCCGGTGACCATCACCGCAAAAATGGTAGCGAACGAAAGCCAGGCACTAAAATCACCCATTTCGGCAGGGGAATACAGACGAACCAGCAGCAGGGTGACGCCGATGGTAATCAGCTGAGCGCCAAGTGCTCCCAGCAATACTCGCGCCACGCGCTTGATGAAGATTGCGCTCATCGCTTCACACTCCAAGATATCTTGAACGGGAAGGAGATAAGCACAAAGAATGGTCTAGCCTGCGAATCCCTCCGCCACACAGCCCCGCACTGGCAAACGCCAGAATCAACAGATACAGCCCGACATCGACAGACTTGTTGGCCGCGCCCATATACTCATGGAGAAGAACCATGGAATAAGTGTTCACCCACAGAACAGCGGCAAAGCAGGCGAAAACCAAAACGGTATCCACCGGGACAGACCTGTCGGCCCGAGCAAGTATGTACATCCGTCAGCTCGTCAACGCAGCACAAATGGTATCGATGGAAACTTTGTCCAGATAGGGATGCATAGGCAGACTCATCACGCGAGTGGCAACCTTGTCACCAACTGGCAACGACGATGCTTCGTCCGCCACTGCAGGTTGCTTGTTCAGTGGGATAGGATAATGCACGGCAGTCGGAACGCCGGCGGCCTGCAATCGTTTCTGGACAGCATCCCGATCGTCCACTTGCACGGTATATTGCGCGTAGGCGCTGATATTGCCTGCCTCGATGAAAGGGGTAGTGTCGACGCCCGCCTGCTTGAGGGCCTCGTCGTACCAACCCGCCACTTGCTGACGCAGCGCAATCTCCTCTTCGAAAATTTCAAGCTTGGGCAACAGAATGGCCGCTTGCAGGGTATCCAGTCGACTGTTCACCCCAACCCGGATGTGGTGATAACGGCGATCCTGGCCATGCCGGGCAATTTGGCGAATGACAGTAGCCAGCGCTTCGTCATTGGTAAAGATCGCACCGCCATCGCCATAGCAGCCCAACGGCTTGCTAGGGAAGAAGCTGGTGCAGGAAACGGTCGTGAGGTTGCACGAACGCTTGCCTTTGTACGAAGCACCAAAGCTCTGAGCCGCGTCCTCGATCACTGGGATGCCATGTTTGGCCGCAATGGCGTTGATCGCATCGTAATCAGCACACTGGCCGTACAGCGAGACCGGGATAATCGCCTTTGTGCGCGGAGTAATCGCCGCCTCCAACAATTGTGGATCAAGGTTGTAGGTACGTGGGTCGATGTCTACGTAGACAGGCTTGGCACCCAGCAACGCAACTGTTTCGGCAGTGGCTATATAGGTGAAGCCCGGTGTGATCACCTCGTCGCCAGGGCCAATGCCCAGGGCCATCTGCACGATCTGCAGAGCATCGGTGCCGTTTGCGCAACTGATGCAGAACTTGGCGCCGGCAAAGGCGGCCAGGCGCTCCTCCAGTTCCTGCACTTCTGGGCCGAGAATGTACTGGCCGTGGCTCAAGACACGCTGGATGCCGGCATCGATCTTGTCCTTGATACGTGCTTGCTGACTTTTCAGGTCAATGAATTCAATCATGCTCAGGCATCCGTCTTGTTCAAAAGTTTTCCGTTCAGCACGTAGCGCGCCCCCGTATGCGAGCAGAAGGCCTCGCCCTGCCCGTTCAACTGCAATTGCTCGCCAAATTCGCTCATCCAGCCAATCTGCCGTGCGGGCACACCCACCATCAATGCATAGGCCGGTACATCCTTGTTGATGACCGCACCGGCACCGACGAAGGCATATTCACCAATGGTAACGCCGCAGACGATGGTGCAATTGGCGCCAAGCGTCGCGCCCTTTTTTACCAGCGTATCGAGGTACTGGTCCTTGCGCTCGATCAGCGAACGCGGATTATAGACATTGGTGAAGACCATGCTGGGGCCACAGAACACGCCCTCTTCCAGCGTGACATTGTCGTAGACCGACACATTGTTCTGGACCTTGCAGCGGTCGCCGATCACGACTTTGTTGCCCACAAACACATTCTGACCGAGCGAAACGCCGACACCGATGCGGGCGCCCCCGCAAACATGGACAAAGTGCCAGACACGGGAGTTTTCACCGATCTGCGCGCCCTCATCGATGATCGCGCTTGGGTGCTGATAGTAATTCATGGCGTCAGACTCACATTGGACTGAGGTTGATCGAAAGCTCGCTGCAGTTGCTCGGCAGCATAGTGCCCATAACGACTTGCACCCACCTCGTTGAGGTGGTGGCTGTCACGGTAGATGAGCAAGCCTTGCTGATAAGGCGCAGAGGCAAAGAAGCTGCTATTGGAAAAGTCCAGGAAACGCACACCAGGCGTGCGGTCGACAATGGCCTGAACTTGCTGGTTAGCAACCTGCCACTCGTGATTGAATGTCAATGGCGCCGGCAGGCCAAGCTCGGTAAAACGCCTTAGCCGCTGTACGTCTGTTTCAAACATTGGTATCTGAGCAAGCACCACGATGTGTTTATGGGCTCCTGCAGTATCGACGAGAAATTCAGCAAACGCCTTGGCGAATGCTTGGCTCTGCATCTGGTACTGCCACATGCCTGCGACGATCACCCGCTCCACCTTCGGCAACTCACGAGCCACGGCCTCGATCTGCGCGCGGCAAGGCTTTTGCGCCCACGCTGGCAGGCGTTCAAAGTCGAAGCCGGGGATAGGCACGCAACTGCTGGCAGTGAGCACACGGTAAGCGACGCCCTGCTCTTCGCCCACCTGGTCGAAGAAGTAGTTCAATTGGGCAGCATGGCTATCGCCAATGACCAGGACGGACACTTCGGCATCCGCCTTGCCTCGCTTGCACGCGCCCACTTGGGTGCCATGGCAGATAAGCTCTGGAGCAGCATAACGGGTGAGTTCCACAGGCAACGGAGCGACCAGCGAGGCGTTGACACGTTGCCCCCCCCACGCCACCAGCACGACCACAGCACCGGTTACAGCCCACTTGGGCACCTGGCGCATGCCGGAAGCGTTTCTGGCGGGTGTTTCGACCAAGCGATAGGAAAGCCATGCCAGCAGTACAGAGCTGGCCACGAAAATCGGCAACCATGCAGCCGTCAGCTCGTACTGCCCCGTGTAATAGCGAATAAACGCCAGCACCGGCCAATGCCACAGGTACAACGAATAGGAAATGCCGCCGATCCAGACCATCGGCCGAGTGCCCAGAAACGCGCTGACCGGACCACGCCGGGCGACGATGAGCAGCCCTGCCGCGACACAGGGCAGGATGGACCAGAAGCCTGGGAAGTGTTGCTTATCGATAGCCAGCACCGCCCAAGCCAGCAGGATTGCGCCCAGCCCACCGAACACGCTTGCCAGTAACATGGGTAGCTCGCGCTGGCGCATCAGCAAGGCAACGATGGCACCGACCATAAACTCGGGAATCCGTGCCGACAGGGCAAAGTACATCCCATCTTGCGATTCGCCCAGTCCACGGTAGCCGCTCCAGGCAAACAGACTGGCGGCTAACAAGGCAAACGCCATGAGACGCCACTGCTTTGGCAAGCAAATGACCAGCACTGGGAAGAACAGATAGAACTGCATCTCGATGGCCAAGGACCAGGTATGCAGAAGCGGCAACTCATCGGCCCGCGGCGCGAAATAACTGCCGAAGCCAGAGAAGTACTGGTTGCTGGTAAACAGCGCCGAGGACTTCAGGCTGTTGAGAAAAAATGCAAAGTCATCAGGCAGAAACAGAAGAGCGGACAGCGCGCACACCACCACCAGCATGACGAAATACGCCGGCAGAATACGCTTGATGCGGCTGGCATAGAATGAAACAAGATCGACCTTGTCGCTTCGCTCGGTCAACAATGCCGTTATGATGAAGCCAGAGATGACAAAAAAGATGTCGACGCCAACATAGCCGGCTTTCAGCCAGCCACTATTGGCGTGATAAAGCATGACCGCCAGCACCGCGATTGCACGCAAGCCCTGAATATCGAGACGAATACTGCGCGCGTGGCGCATCGCACCCGCTTCATTTGACTTGTTGAAATTATCGTTCGACACGCTGGTTTGCGATCCTGCTTGGGAAATTTGAAAACGGGTGGCGCAAAGCCACCCGTGTTGTCTCACCGGTCAGCGAGAAAGGGCTTGGACGAACGGATGCGCTTCGTTGTCCGCTGCCACGACGATGGCCGCACTGCGAATGGTATTGACCGTCTCCACGCAGTGGCGAGCATCCTCGATGCCATAACCACGACCAGCCAGGATTTCCTCGTAGCTGGTGGTGTGCAGGTCAGTGAAGCCTTCGGAGAACTCCATTTCCTCACCGTTGACGGTAATCGAACGGTAAGTCGGCTTCTTGCCCTTCACCGATTCAGGCAGGTCGTTGGCGTCGACCGACAGGAACCAGCGTACGCGTGCTTTCTCGTACTCCAGGTAACCGGCCGCCTTGTGTTCGGAAGTGAAGTGCACAACGTTACGCTGCAGCTTGCCGAAGATGAAATGCAGCATGTCGTAGAAGTGCACGCCGATGTTGGTGGCTACGCCGAACGACTTGCGTGGGTCACCTTTCCAGCTTTGCAGGTACCACTTGCCGCGGGAAGTAATGTAGGTCAGGTCGACTTCGTACTTGTGCGGGTTGTTCTCGCGGGCAACCTTGTCCTTCAAAGCAATAATTGCCTGGTGATGGCGCAGTTGCAGGATGTTGAGCAGGCGCTTGCCGGTTTCCTGCTCGATCAGGGCCAACTGGTCCAGCTGCTGCGGGGTCGGCACCAGCGGTTTTTCGCAGATCACGTCACAGCCCAGGCGCAGACCGGCGGCAATGTGCGGTTGGTGCAAGTAGTTAGGCGAGCAGATCGACACGTAATCCAAGGCGGTCGCTGGGTCGCGCTTGAGGCTGTGAGCGTGATCAAGGAAGAACTCGAACTCGGTAAAGAATTCGCTTTGCGGTGAAATGCTGTCGATGATGCCTACCGAGTCATTGATGTCATAAGCGGACACCAATGTATTGCCGGTATCCTTAATGGCGCGCATATGGCGTGGGGCGATATATCCGGCGGCACCAATTAGAGCAAAACGTTTCATCCAGAACTCTCCTGTCATCAAGCTTTGATAATATTCGATTGAGGGGCGCGATACTTACCACGACTATCGATGATCAGTTGAGCCTGTTGACTGATAAGCTCATAGTCGAACTTATCGTGGTCGGTGGCCAGGATGACAGCATCATAAGCCTTTAGGACTTCAGCGGTCAGAGGCTCACTGGAAAGGTCGAAGTGGTGCTCGCGCATCTTCGGGAACTTCAAGACGTGCGGATCGGAATACCCTACGATGCCTCCTTTGGCCTCGATCAGTTCCATGATTTCAACCGAAGGCGACTCACGCATATCGTCTACGTTCTTCTTGTAGGCGATACCAAGCACCAGAATTTTGCTGCCTTTCAAAGGCTTGCCACGCTCATTCAGGCCGTCCATCAACTTGCTCAGAACGTACTCTGGCATGGCTTGGTTGACTTCACCCGAAAGTTCGATAAACCGTGTGTGCAAACCATACTCACGGGCTTTCCAAGTCAGATAGAACGGGTCGATTGGAATGCAGTGACCACCAAGACCGGGGCCCGGATAGTAGGCAGTAAAGCCGAAGGGCTTGGTTGCAGCGGCGTCGACTACTTCGAAAATATCAATGCCCATGCGGTCCGCGACCACTTTCATCTCATTCACCAAGCCGATATTGACCGCGCGGTGGATATTTTCCAGCAATTTGGTCATTTCAGCTGCTTTGGTGGAGCTAACCTGTACAACCTGGTCAATCGCGTGCTCATAGAGAGCGACACCGACCTCGAGGCACGCGGGCGTGTGCCCACCGATTACCTTTGGAATGGTACGGGTTTCAAAGTTTGGATTGCCCGGATCTTCGCGTTCCGGAGAATAAACCAGGAAGATATTCTCGCCAACACGTAATCCTTTCTCCTGGACACGCGGTAGCAGTTCTTCTTCTGTAGTGCCCGGGTAAGTTGTACTTTCAAGAGAGACGACCTGACCAGCCCTTAAATAAGGCTTTATCGCATCAGTCGTATTTATCACGAAACTCATATCGGGTTCGCGATATTTATTTAATGGGGTCGGCACGCAGAGAATCAGCGCATCACATTCCGGCACACGAGTAAAATCGGTAGTGGCCTCAAATCCACTCCGGCAAGCGGCTTCGATTTTTTCGCCAGGAATGTGCTCAATGTAGCTTTTGCCTGAGTTCAGCAGATCAACTTTTGAACTATCAATATCAAGCCCAATGACTTTGAACCCAATCGCATTATAACGCAGCATCAAAGGCAGGCCGACGTACCCAAGACCGACGATACCGATGACGGCCTCTTTTGCTTTAAATTTGGCGACGCTCGCCTGCTTTATGCTCGACATCCAACTCTCCATTTAACTTGTCAAAATCATCTAATTCATCAGAGCTATGGATCAGGCCTGAATCTGCCTGCCCCCTACCATTGCACAACAGGTAAACCTCCGTCTCAGCCCGCCGGACGGATGCTGGACGCTTTCACCTCAGCTCCTGCCGAAAACTCATTATAGGGCAGCACCTCCGGCACCTACCGCCGGCCCTCCAGATGTCTCACCATGGGCTGATTTCAATACACCACAGGCCTGTTGCTACCGGCTTCTGAGCGGCACGTTCATCCCGCACCACCACAAACCGCCATTATGCCTGTTGTGTAGCAAAATGGCTTTCCTGGATTGCACTTTACTGAGTTCTGGTTAGCTTGGCTTGCTTCAGTTAGCCGGCTTGCTTTTGACATCATTATGATATCTAACCACTGAAGACGGCCCCGCTGGCGTACCTCATGACGACAACAGACGAGGTTTCACCGCCTATTCAAACCATGCACCTCTATCTCGCTGTCAACCTCCAGCCCAATTTAAAACCACCACCCATTTCTAATTTATTCAGAACCAATAAAAAACCCGTCTTTACGAAGAGGATCCTCATAAAGACGGGCTTAAACAATCACTCGGCGCTATCTCTAAGGAGCCACAAAAATACTTTAGAATCGAGAAATTGATCATCTCAACTCTTCAGTTTCTGCTCCTTACTCCGAATAACCGAAAATCGAATTAACGCGATGAAGCTACCCAGCATTCCGCCAGCAATAATACCCAGCAGCAAAATAAAAGCCTTTCTTGGCTTGATTGGGCTTTGCGGCACCTCAACGCTACCGTCTTGCCGATAAACCGAAATGCTTTCCGGATCAATATTCAACTTACGGTAAAAACTGTAGCGCATTTGGAGCGAACGTAAATCCGATATAAACGCGTCGTCAGAAGCTCTCGACTCCAGCGCTTTCACTTCCGCAGCCAAGGCTTTGCTACCTCGCTGGTAATCCATTTTATTGCCAGTTTCTACCGTTATATCAACAGCCGCCGTAGAGTTTATGCTCGGGCCGGTGAGACCAATTGCTTCGGCGATCTTCAATGCTTCGCGCAATTGCTGAATTCGATCCTCACGTATTCGCTGTGCAGTTTCGCGCAAACCGACAATACGCTGCTCCAGATTACGCGCTCTTACCGCGGCTTCAGCCGTAACGTTCTTGATCAGCTCTGACTCAGCCGCTTCACTGGCGCGCGCCACATAAGCCTTCGCCCACTCCGTAGCTCGAACGGGATCCCCCCCCTGGACCGTTACCGAATAGCGGTCCGGCGTATCTTTACCAGGCCCTTTTATCACGAGCTCTCGAGAGAAACGCTCATACAAGCGATCAAGTGCACCCTTTCGCTCGGACTCATCAAGTGAAGGAAGATAAACCTCATTGAAAAATGTCTGACGAAGAGACTCCCCCTGTAGATTTCGGGCAAATACGTCATAGACATGCTTGATGGAATAAGGCTCCAGCTCAGTACTTTTCCCTCGACCATAGTTCAACTCAGCAATGCCGTTCTGAGTGGGTGGCATGATAAAAAGCTGGGCTTGATAAACCGGCTTACTGAGATATGCATAAGCTGCCGCACCCACGGCAACCAACAAGGTGACCGCAAGGATCAACAACTTTTGCCCCCATAGCCCACGCGCAAGAGCAATCAAATCGATCTCATCGGTGCCTTGGGTTTCAACACGATTATTTGGCATGGGTGATCCCGCCCCCCTCTTTTGGCATTGCGTCTACAGACACATCGAACTCACTAAAAGGCAAGACAGGCACAGCGATAAACTGAATCAAGTTAAATTTGAACAAAACGCACCCAAAGTCAGAAAAAATTGTTGGCCGTGATCCTTACACCAAGACTACTGGGCTCACACATCCATTATTTCGGCCTTCTACGCATCCCTAGAAACCACGCAAGCGACGGCCCGACTACCATACCAGCGAGAAGCGCCAGGATCACGAACACCGAGACAGGAAGCTGCGGAGCTGACCAGCCCAGAAACAGCAGTGCCACTGGCTGGTTGTTTTCAAGCACGAACAGGACGATAGCTGAAGCCACGAGCAGCGCAAGTACGACAAGGGCCAGGCGTTTAAAGTTCCGCATGAGAATTCCTCTGTTTTGGCGCTCCGTCAGAGCTCATCCCCCTCCTCCTCATTCACCCGATCCCTAAGCTCTTTACCCGGCTTGAAATGAGGAACGAACTTCCCATCAAGACTGACGGACTGACCCGTTTTGGGATTGCGCCCAACCCGCGGAGCGCGGTAATGCAGGGAAAAGCTGCCGAAACCACGGATTTCGATACGATCTCCCGTAGCCAGGCATTGGGACATTTGTTCAAGCATGGTCTTGATGGCCAGCTCCACATCCTTGGATGAGAGTAGCCCTTGATGGGTGACAATTCGTTCGATCAACTCCGACTTCGTCATATTTTTCCCTTCTTTTTCAAGCAGCTAGGAAAATCGCTTGAAAAGGTTTTAGCATGACCGGAGGGATTTGAACAGCCCAAGTATTGACATTCTTCTTGACTCCCCTACCGCCTCTTTCCGCGCAAGCAGGGAGATGCTACCGACAGATGACCAGCATCGTTCGAGTCACATAGCCTGCCGGATTGAAACCAAAGGGATACCAATCTTCATCCTTCGCGTCGTCGGATCGGGTAATCACCTTGTAGCCAGCACCTTTACACTCCCTTGCAGCTCTCTTATGGCACTTCTCCCAGCCGGAACCCAATCCCGAGCAGTCGACCTCGATACCGCTGACACCACGCACTGCGTGGGTCTTGGCGCTTGTAGAGCAACCCGCCAGCATCAGGACGACCAACACCAGAAAGAACTTGTTCATTCAGATCCTTTAGGTAGAGAGCCTGGCCCCATTACGCACACAAGCCGGAACCCCCTTGGATAGATTATTGATCTGCTTCATAAAAGAGACACTCCGGTTGAGGGGTTGGTTTCGTAGCATCTCGAATGGTCGCAGTTTGGCAGCGCTTATGGGAGTCGGAAAAATCTGAAAATATCGCAGGCACAAAAAAGGGCGACCGAAGTCGCCCTTTTTCTATGGTCTGACAGAACTCAGTTCTGTTTTTCCATTTGTGCACGCAGCAGGTCGCCCAGAGTGGTAGGACCAGCAGCAATGTCAGAGGTAGCTGGCTTGTCGCGCAGGCTCTGGATTGCTTCTTTCTCTTCAGCATCGTCTTTCGACTTGATGGAGAGCTGGATTACGCGGCTCTTGCGGTCAACGCTGATGATCTTGGCTTCTACTTCTTCGCCTTCTTTCAGAACGTTGCGCGCGTCTTCAACGCGGTCACGGCTGATTTCGGAGGCTTTCAGAGTCGCTTCGATATCGTCGGCCAGAGTGATGATGGCGCCTTTGGCGTCAACTTCTTTCACGATGCCCTTAACGATTGCGCCTTTGTCGTTCTCTTGAACGTACTCGGAGAACGGATCGCTTTCCAGTTGCTTGATACCCAGGGAGATACGCTCGCGCTCTGGGTCAACCGACAGGATAACGGTGTCCAGCTCGTCGCCCTTCTTGAAACGACGTACGGCTTCTTCGCCCACTTCGTTCCAGGAGATGTCGGACAGGTGAACCAGGCCGTCGATGCCGCCGTCCAGACCAATGAAGATACCGAAATCGGTGATCGACTTGATGGTGCCGGAGATTTTATCGCCCTTGTTGAACTGGCCAGAGAAGTCTTCCCATGGGTTGGACTTGCACTGCTTGATGCCGAGGGAGATACGACGACGCTCTTCGTCGATGTCCAGAACCATGACTTCCACTTCGTCGCCGACTTGTACGACTTTCGAAGGGTGGATGTTCTTGTTGGTCCAGTCCATTTCGGAAACGTGTACCAGGCCTTCAACGCCTTCTTCCAGCTCAGCGAAGCAGCCGTAGTCGGTGAGGTTGGTAACACGAGCGGTGACGCGGGTGCTTTCTGGGTAACGGGCTTTGATAGCGACCCATGGATCTTCACCCAGTTGCTTGAGACCCAGGGAAACACGATTGCGCTCGCGATCGTACTTCAGAACCTTGACATCGATCTCGTCGCCAACGTTGACGATTTCCGAAGGATGCTTGATACGCTTCCAGGCCATGTCGGTGATGTGCAGCAGGCCATCGACGCCACCCAGATCGACGAATGCGCCGTAATCGGTGAGGTTTTTGACAATACCCTTGACCTGCTGGCCTTCCTGCAGCGATTCCAGCAGAGCTTCACGCTCGGCGGAGTTCTCGGCTTCCAGGACACTGCGACGGGAAACGACAACGTTGTTGCGCTTCTGGTCCAGCTTGATGACCTTGAATTCCAGCTCTTTGCCTTCCAGGTGCGTGGTATCGCGCACTGGACGGACGTCAACCAGGGAACCTGGCAGGAACGCACGGATGCCGTTAACGTCGACAGTGAAGCCGCCTTTAACCTTACCGTTGATAACGCCCTTGACCACTTCCTCAGCTGCGAAAGCCGCTTCCAGAACGATCCAGCATTCAGCGCGCTTGGCTTTTTCACGGGACAGCTTGGTTTCACCAAAGCCATCTTCAACCGAGTCCAGCGCAACGTGAACTTCGTCACCGACGTTGATGTTCAGTTCGCCAGCGTCGTTGTAGAACTGCTCAAGCGGGATGAGTGCTTCAGACTTCAGACCAGCGTGAACGGTTACCCAGCGAGCTTGGTAATCGATATCAACGATAACACCGGTGATGATGGAGCCTGCCTGAAGGTTCAGGGTTTTCAGGCTTTCTTCAAAGAGTTCCGCAAAGCTTTCGCTCATTTTAATTCCTGTTGATTAGGGCGAAGAATACGCCCGCCTCCACATCCCAGACGATGTGGGTTAGTTTCATATAAAAGAAGCATCGCAGGACTATGACTGGTCCCCTGCGAAGCTTCCTGGTCACCCGGCGATATCGCGAATGGCGATCTCGCTCATGATGCGTTGCAGCACCTGATCGATGGACAACTCCGTGGAATCCAGCTGTATCGCGTCGGCCGCCGGCTTGAGCGGGGCTACTGCGCGCTGGGTGTCACGCTCATCGCGTGCACGGATCTCATCTAGCAGACTCGACAGACTAACATCCTCGCCCTTGCCCTTCAACTGCAAATATCGGCGACGCGCCCTCTCCTCCGCACTGGCGGTGAGGAAAATCTTCAACGGTGCATCGGGGAAAACCACTGTGCCCATGTCTCGACCGTCAGCCACCAGCCCCGGCGGCTCCTGGAAGGCGCGCTGGCGCTGCAGCAAGGCTTCGCGCACCGCCGGCAGCGCGGCGACCTGGGAGGCCCCGGCACCCACGCTTTCGGTACGAATGACGTCGCTGACCTCATCGCCTTCCAGAATGATGCGCTGGAGCTGACCGTCGGTCGCGGCAATGAATTGCACGTCCAGATGAGCGGCCAGCGCCTTGAGCAACTCTTCGTTGGTCAGGTCGACGCCATGGTTCGCGGCAGCGAACGCCAATAGACGATACAAGGCACCCGAATCAAGCAGGTTCCAGCCCAATTGCCTGGCCAGGATCCCGGCGACGGTGCCCTTGCCCGAACCGCTTGGGCCATCGATGGTGATGACCGGTGCCTTGATATTCACGACTGTGCCTCTTGCGCTACTCGGATACCGACCTGTGCACACAGCGCCAGGAAGTTCGGGAACGACGTCGCGACGTTGGCGCAATCATGGATGCGAATCGGCGCGCTGGCGCGCAAAGACGCCACACTGAAGGCCATGGCGATACGGTGATCACCGTGGCCATGGACTTCGCCGCCGCCGATCTGGCCGCCGTCGATGATGATGCCGTCTGGCGTCGGCTGGCACTTGCCGCCAAGGGCGAGCAAGCCATCTGCCATCACCTGGATGCGATCCGATTCCTTGACCCGCAGTTCTTCGGCGCCCGTCAGTACGGTGCGCCCTTCTGCACAGGCGGCCGCCACGAACAGCACCGGGAACTCGTCGATGGCCAGCGGAACCAGCGCCTCCGGAATCTCGATACCCTTGAGTTTAGCTGCTCGTACGCGCAGGTCCGCCACGGGTTCGCCGCCGACTTCACGCTGGTTTTCCAGGGTGATGTCAGCGCCCATCAAGCGCAGGATGTCGATCACGCCGGTACGGGTCGGGTTGATGCCGACGTGCTCGAGCACCAGGTCGGAACCTTCGGCGATCGAGGCGGCCACCAGGAAGAATGCCGACGAGGAGATGTCGCCCGGCACTTCAATGTGAGTAGCAGTCAGCTTGTTGCCGGACTCGACGGACGCCGTGGCACCATCGACCGTGACCGGGTAGCCGAAGCCGCGCAGCATGCGCTCGGTGTGGTCGCGGGTCGGGGCCGGTTCGGTGACGGTGGTCTTGCCTTCGGCGTAGAGACCCGCCAGCAGCAGGCAGGATTTCACCTGGGCGCTGGCCATCGGCATGGTGTAGGTCAGGCCCTTGAGCTTGTTGCCACCACGGATGATCATCGGTGGACGACCGTCGGCGGCAGTCTCGATGACCGCGCCCATTTCCCGCAACGGGTTGGCGACGCGATTCATCGGGCGCTTGGACAGCGAGGCGTCACCGGTCAGGGTGCTGTCGAAGTCCTGCGCGGCCAGCAGGCCGGACAACAGGCGCATCGAGGTCCCGGAGTTACCCAGGTAGATTGGCCCCGGGGCCGGCTTGAGACCATGCAGGCCGACACCATGGATGGTCACGCGACCGTGGTGCGGACCTTCGATGACCACCCCCATGTCGCGAAACGCTTGCAGCGTCGCCAGGGCGTCTTCGCCCTCGAGGAAACCTTCCACCTCGGTCACGCCGTCGGCCAGGGAGCCGAGCATGATCGAACGGTGGGAAATCGATTTATCGCCCGGTACACGAATACGCCCGCTCAGGGAGCCACCAGGTTGTGCCAGGAAAATCAGATCGTTGGAGTTCATAGCGTCCACATAGGCCCGACGGGCCAGGATTTTACTGAAATGCTCGCGGGCCACCCTGGCGCGCGTGAAAACGCCCAGCAATTGGTGCCCGTCCCCTGCATCGACCGCGTCGCGCAAGGCGTCGAGGTCGCTGCGAAATGTATCGAGTGTGCGCAAGACAGCTTCGCGGTTGGCGAGGAAGATGTCGTGCCACATGACCGGGTCGCTTCCAGCGATTCTCGTGAAATCGCGGAAACCGCCGGCAGCGTAACGGAAGATCTCAAGATTTTCATTGCGTTTGGCCAACGAATCCACCAGGCCGAACGCCAACAGGTGCGGCAAGTGGCTGGTGGCAGCCAACACTTCATCGTGACGCTCGACCTGCATGTGCTCGACATCGGCGCCCAGTTCCCGCCACAAACGGTCCACCACCGCCAGCGCGGCTGGATCCGTCTGGTCCAGCGGCGTGAGGATCACTTTGTGGCGACGAAACAGTTCGGCGTTGGAGGCTTCCACCCCGCTCTGCTCGGAACCGGCAATCGGATGGCCGGGCACGAAGCGCGCCGGCATCCCGCCGAAGGCCTCGGTGGCCGCACGTACGACGTTGCCCTTGGCACTGCCGACGTCGGTCAGGATCGCTTGCCCCAGGTTCATGGTGGCCAGGCGCGCCAGCAGTTTTTCCATGGCCAGGATCGGCACCGCCAGTTGGATCACGTCCGCGCCCTGGCAAGCGATCGCCAAGTCATCCTCGCAGCGATCGACCACCCCCAACTCCACCGCCAGCTTGCGCGACTGCGGATCCAGGTCGACACCGACCACCTCGCGGCACAAGCCGCTTTCACGCAAGCCCTTGGCAAACGAACCGCCAATCAACCCCAGGCCGACCACCACCAGGCGACCGATCATAGGGGCAGCAGGTTGCAGCGAAGTGACATCAACCACGAGCCAGAACCTTGCTCAACGCCTCAAGGAAACGGCTGTTTTCCGCTGGCAGGCCGATGGTGATACGCAGGTGGTTCGGCATGCCGTAATTGGCCACCGGACGTACGATCACACCTTCGCGCAGCAGCCCCTGGTACACCGGCGCGGCGACACGCCCCAGGTCGACGCAGATGAAGTTGCCCTTGGATGGAATCCAGCTCAGACCCAGCTCCCGGAACCCCACTTCCAACTGCTGCATGCCGGCCGCGTTGAGGCGACGGCTTTCAGCCAGGTAGGCCTCATCCTGCAATGCGGCGCAGGCGGCTGCCAGGGCGAAGCTGTTGACGTTGAACGGCTGGCGCACGCGGTTCAGCACATCGGCCACCACGGCGGTGGACAGGCCGTAGCCAACCCGCAGCGAGGCCAGGCCGTAGGCTTTCGAGAACGTGCGCGAAACCAGCAGGTTCGGGTAGGCCGCGAGGAAATCCAGGCCATCGGGCAAATCGCTGCCTTCGGCATACTCGATGTAGGCCTCGTCCAACACCACCAGCACGTGCGCGGGCACGTCTTGCAGGAAGTCGTCCAAGGCCTGGGCGTCGAACCAGGTGCCAGTCGGATTGTTCGGGTTGGCGATGAAAACTACGCGGGTGTTGGCGTCGATGGCAGCCAGCATGGCCGGCAGATCGTGCCCCCAGTTCTTGGCGGGAACCACATGGGCATCGGCGCCGACGGCCTGGGTCGCGATCGGGTAGACCGCAAACGCGTGCTCGCTGAACACGGCGTTGAGACCTGGTGCCAGGTATGCGCGCGCCACCAACTCAAGAATGTCGTTGGAGCCATTGCCCAGCGTCACTTGGTTGAGCTCGACACCACAGCGCTCGGCCAGCAGGCTTTTCAGCGCAAACCCATTGCCATCGGGGTAACGGGTCAGCTCGGCCAGTTCGTCGCGGATCGCCGCCAGCGCCTTGGGGCTCGCGCCCAACGGGTTTTCGTTGCTCGCCAACTTGACGATGCTGGCCGGATCCAGGTCCAGCTCGCGGGCCAGTTCGTCCACGGGCTTGCCCGGAACGTAAGGCGAGAGTTGTTGCACGCCTGGCTGAGCCAGAGCGAGGAAGTTGCCACTCATTTGCTATCCGCCCTTAAAGAACTGCCTTGGGGTAGGAACCCAGCACCTTGAGTGCCACTGCTTCCTGACTGATTTTCTCCAGCACACCTTTTACCAGCGGATCGCGGTGGTGGCCGACAAAATCGATGAAGAACACGTAGGTCCATTTACCGCTGCGCGACGGACGGGTCTCGATCCGCGTCAGGTCGATACCGTTGTCGTGGAACGGCACCAGCAGTTCATGGAGCGCACCGGGCTTGTTGCTCATGGAGACGATGATCGACGTCTTGTCGTCGCCGGTCGGCGGTACTTCCTGGCTGCCGATCATCAGGAACCGCGTGGAGTTGTCCGGGCGATCCTCGATTTTCTCGGCCAGGCGAGTCAGCCCGTAGAGGCCGGCCGCCATATCGCCAGCGATCGCCGCCGAGTTCCACTCACCCTTGACCCGCTTGGCCGCTTCGGCGTTGCTCGATACCGCCACGCGCTCGACATTCGGGTAATGGGCGTCCAGCCACTTGCGGCACTGGGCCAACGACTGGGCGTGGGAATAGATCCGGCTGATGCTGTCGGTCTTGGTGTTCTCGCCGACCAGCAGGTGATGGTGGATGCGCAGCTCGACTTCGCCGCAGATCACCATGTCATGCTCGAGGAAGCTGTCCAGCGTGTGATTGACCGCGCCTTCGGTGGAGTTTTCCACCGGCACCACGCCAAAATTCACCGCGCCGGCGGCGACTTCACGGAAGACTTCGTCGATGGCAGCCATCGGCTTGCTGATCACGGCGTGACCGAAGTGCTTCATGGCCGCTGCCTGGGTGAAGGTGCCTTCCGGGCCCAGGTAGGCGATTTTCAGCGGCTGCTCGAGCGCCAGGCACGACGACATGATTTCGCGGAACAAGCGCGCCATCTCTTCGTTGCCCAGCGGCCCCTTGTTGCGCTCCATGACACGCTTGAGCACCTGAGCTTCACGCTCAGGACGATAGAACACCGGCACCTCGCCTTCGGCCAGGGAGGCCATCTTCACCCGGGCGACTTCCTGGGCGCAGCGCGCGCGCTCGCTGATCAGCTCCAGGACTTTTTCGTCCAGGGCATCGATGCGCAGGCGCAGCGCCTTGAGTTCTTGCTCAGACATCAGCCATGTTCCTTCTCGAACTCTGCCATGTAGGCGATCAACGCATTGACGGCGTTGATGTCGACGGCGTTGTAGATGGAGGCACGCATGCCACCGACCGAACGGTGGCCCTTGAGGTTCAGCAGGCCACGCTCGTCGGCACCGACCAGGAACGGCTTGTCCAGACGGTCGTCGACCAGGCGGAACGGCACGTTCATCCACGAACGGTCAGTCTTGTTGATCGGGTTGCTGTAGAGGCCGCTGGCGTCGATGAAGTCATACAGCGTGCGCTGCTTCACTTCGTTGAGCTTGCCAATGGCTTCGACACCGCCCTGCTCTTTCAGCCATTCGAACACCAGGCCGGACAGGTACCAGGCCAGGGTCGGCGGGGTGTTGTACATCGAGCCGTTGTCAGCCGCGACCTTGTAGTTGAGCATGGTCGGGCACAGGGAACGGGCACGCCCCAGCAGGTCTTCACGGATGATGTTGACCAGAATGCCGCTTGGGCCGATGTTTTTCTGGGCGCCGGCGTAGATCATGCCGAAACGGGAGATATCCACAGGGCGCGAGAGAATGTCCGAAGACATGTCGGCCACCAATGGCACGTCGCCAGTTTCCGGGATCCAGTTGAATTCCAGGCCACCGATGGTTTCGTTCGGCGCGTAGTGAACGTAGGCCGCGTCCTTGGACAGGTTCCATTCGTTCTGGCCGGGGATCGCGAAATAGTCGTAGGGCTTGGCGGTGGCAGCCACGTTGACGTGACCGTAGCGCGAAGCTTCTTCGATGGCTTTCTGCGACCAGATACCGGTATCGATGTAGTCGGCCTTGCCACTTTCCGGCAGCAGGTTCAACGGGATCTGGGCGAACTGCTGGCTGGCGCCGCCCTGCAGGAACAGCACCTTGTAATTGGACGGGATGTTCAGCAGATCACGCAGGTCCTGCTCGGCCTTGGTGGCAATGGATACGAACTCATCGCTGCGATGGCTCATTTCCATGACCGACAGGCCCTTGCCGTGCCAGTCGAGAAGTTCACCCTGGGCACGCTTCAGGACCGCCTCAGGAAGCGCCGCCGGGCCGGCACAGAAGTTATAGGCTCTCTTGCTCACATCCAATCTCGCTCTGATCTGGTGGTTCACGCAATTAATACGGTATCAGGTGGTGCGCATTGTGGACCTAGGGCGAGAGAGCAAAGGTGTGGGAGCAAGGCTTGCCCGCGATAGCAGACTGTCATCCAACATTGATGTTGACTGATCTACCGCCATCGCGGGCAAGCCTTGCTCCCACACAAGCCTTGCTCCCACAAGCCTTGCTCCCACACAAGCCTTGTTCTCACAAAGCTGCAATTTGATACGAAATTTCAAACGAGACAAACAACAAGGGGGCGAATCTTCATCCGCCCCCCGCGCGTCCGCTTAGTCCTGCGGTTCTTCTTCGTCTGCGGCAGCGTCGAGCGGTTGGTCGCCGGTCACGTCGTCGACATCGGCACCCAGGGTGCCGTCGAATGCCGTGCCTTCGCCTTCCTCGCCTTCCAGCTCCTCGCCTTCGACTTCCGATGGCTCCTGCACCCGCTCAAGCCCTACCAGCGTTTCATCGCTGGCCAGCTTGATCAGCGTCACGCCCTGGGTGTTACGGCCCAGGCTCGACACTTCGGCGACTCGCGTACGCACCAGGGTGCCCTGGTCGGAGATCAACATGATCTCCTCGCCATCGAGCACCTGGACAGCGCCGACCAGACGACCGTTACGGTCGTTGCTGACCATGGCGATCACACCTTGGCCGCCACGCTTGTACTCAGGGAACTCGCTGATGGCCGTGCGCTTGCCATAACCACGCGCCGAAGCGGTGAGGATCTGGCTGCCTTCTTCGGGGATCAGCATGGAAATCAGCTTCTGGCCTTCCGGCAAGCGCATGCCGCGCACACCACGGGCGGTACGGCCCATGGCACGCACGTCGGATTCCTTGAAGCGAGTGACCTTGCCACCGTCGGAGAACAGCATGACCTCACGCTCGCCGTCGGTGATGGCGGCGGAAATCAGCACGTCGCCTTCGTCCAGCTCCAGGGCGATCAGGCCGACGCTGCGCTGGCGACTGAAGGATTCCAGCGGGGTCTTCTTCACGGTGCCGTTGGCGGTCGCCATGAAGATGTAGTGACCTTCGGTGTATTCCTCCACCGGCAGCATGGTGGTGATGTATTCACCATCGTCCAGCGGCAACAGGTTGACCAGCGGACGACCACGTGCGGCACGGGAGGCTTCCGGGATCTCGTAGGTCTTGAGCCAGTACACCTTGCCTTTGCTGGAGAACAGCAGCAGCGTGGTGTGGCTGTTGGCGACCAGCAGGTGAGCGATGTAGTCCTCGTCCTTGACGCCGGTCGCCGACTTGCCTTTGCCGCCGCGACGCTGGGCCTGGTAGGCGGCCAGCGGCTGGGTCTTGGCGTAGCCGCCGTGGGAAATGGTCACCACGCGCTCTTCTTCCGGGATCATGTCACCCAGGGTCAGGTCCAGGCGCGCATCGAGGATCTCGGTGCGGCGCACGTCGCCGTATTCGGCGCGGATCACTTCCAGCTCTTCGCGGATCACTTCCATCAGGCGCGTGGCGCTGTTGAGGATGCGGATCAGCTCGCCGATCTGGTTGAGGATCTCCTGGTACTCGGCCAGCAGCTTCTCGTGCTCCAGGCCGGTCAGGCGGTGCAGGCGCAGTTCCAGGATGGCTTGCGCCTGTTCCGGGGACAGGAAGTACTTGCCTTCGCGCAGGCCGTATTGCGGGTCGAGGTTCTCCGGGCGGCACGAGTCGGCGCCAGCGCGCTCGACCATTGCCACCACCGCGGAGGACTCCCAAGGGGTGCTGATCAGCGCTTCCTTGGCTTCCGACGGCGTTGGCGAGGCCTTGATCAAGGCGATCACCGGGTCGATGTTCGACAGGGCAACGGCCTGGCCTTCGAGAATGTGACCACGCTCGCGAGCCTTGCGCAGTTCGAACACGGTGCGGCGGGTGACCACTTCGCGACGGTGACGTACGAAGGCTTCCAGCAGGTCCTTGAGGTTCAGGATCCGCGGACGGCCGTCGATCAGCGCAACGATGTTGATGCCGAACACGCTTTGCAGTTGGGTCTGGGCGTAGAGGTTGTTGAGGATCACCTCAGGCACTTCGCCACGACGCAGCTCGATCACGACGCGCATGCCGTCCTTGTCGGACTCGTCACGCAGCTCGGTGATGCCTTCGAGCTTCTTCTCTTTCACCAGCTCGGCGATCTTCTCGATCAGGCGAGCCTTGTTCAGCTGGTACGGCAGCTCGGTGATGACGATCTGCTGGCGGCCGCCAACCTTGTCGATGTCTTCGACGGTGGAGCGGGCGCGCATATAAATGCGGCCACGGCCGGTGCGGTAGGCTTCGATGATGCCGGCGCGACCGTTGATGATCGCGGCGGTCGGGAAGTCCGGGCCCGGGATGTATTGCATCAGCTCATCGACGGTCAGCTCGGGATTGTCGATGAGGGCCAGGCAACCGTCGATGACTTCACCGAGGTTGTGCGGCGGGATGTTGGTCGCCATGCCCACGGCAATACCGCTGGAGCCGTTGACGAGCAGGTTCGGGATACGGGTCGGCATGACCGCCGGGATCATTTCGGTGCCGTCGTAGTTCGGCACCCAGTCCACGGTTTCCTTGTGCAGGTCGGCCAGCAGTTCGTGGGCCAACTTGGTCATGCGCACTTCGGTGTATCGCATGGCCGCGGCGTTGTCGCCGTCCACGGAACCGAAGTTGCCCTGGCCGTCTACCAGCAGGTAGCGCAAGGAGAATGGCTGCGCCATACGAACGATGGTGTCGTACACGGCAGTGTCGCCGTGGGGGTGATACTTACCGATCACGTCGCCGACGACACGGGCAGATTTCTTGTACGGCTTGTTGAAGTCGTTGCCCAGCTCGCTCATCGCGAACAACACGCGCCGGTGCACGGGCTTCAAGCCATCGCGCGCATCCGGCAGCGCCCGCCCGACGATTACGCTCATTGCGTAGTCGAGGTAGGACTGTTTCAGCTCGTCTTCGATATTGACCGGGAGGATTTCTTTGGCCAGTTCGCCCATGAGAAGCCTGATTCCTTTTTCTGGTGAAACCTCGTCACATCCAGATGGGACGAACGAAGCTCGCCGCTGCAGAACAAGTGCCGTGCAGCGACTTACGACAAATCAACGAGTTATGCCATGGATCTGCGCAGTAAAGGCCACCTCGCGAGGCAGCCTTGGAAACCGCCGGATGTTATCACAAGAGCCGCCACGCACCTATCCCCCAGACGCGCATGGTGCGTAGTTAGTTGACCGGTGACAGGCTGATATGGGATCAGAGGGGCTTAGGAGCGCTGCGGATGGAGAATCAGGGGCCAAATGCAAGGAATTTATTGCCTTTAAGGGCCCATTCGCGAGCAAGCCCGCTCCCACAGGGGATTTTTGTGTGCCTGAGATATCAGCCACAACACATTCCACTGTGGGAGCGGGCTTGCTCGCGAAGGCAATGGATCAGGCAGCCCCAATCTTCAATGCAACCGCTTGCGACACATCAACTGCGCCAGCTTCGCGGTGTCCGGGCGCTCGATGATGCCCTTTTCCGTGACGATGACGTCGATCAGGTCCGCCGGGGTGACATCGAATACCGGGTTGAAGGCGTCCACATCTGCGCCGAGCCACTTGCCGCCGATCTCCAGCAGTTCGCGCCCGTCGTGCTCCTCGACCGGGATGTCATCACCACTGGCCAGGCTCATGTCGATGGTCGAGCTCGGCGCCACCACCATGAAGCGCACGCCATGGTGCATGGCACAGACCGCCAGTTGATAGGTGCCGATCTTACTCCCCACGTCGCCATTGGCGGCGATGCAGTCGGCACCGACGACCACCCAAGTCACACCTTTGGTCTTCATGATGTGGGCAGCGGCGGAATCGGCGTTGAGGGTCACCGGGATGCCCTCGCGGGCCAGCTCCCACGCTGTCAATCGCGAGCCTTGCAGCCATGGACGGGTTTCGTCGGCATAGACGCGCTCCACCATGCCTTCAATATACGCGCCACGGATGACGCCCAAGGCCGTGCCAAAGCCACCGGTCGCCAGGGCACCCGTGTTGCAATGGGTCAGGATGGCCTGGGCATTGCCCTGGTGCTTGCGGATCAGGTCGACGCCCAGCTGAGCCATGGTCAGGTTGGCTTCGCGGTCACTCTCATGGATCGCAATGGCTTCGGCCTCAAGCACCGCCAGCGGCTCGGCGTGTTCCTTCAAGCGCCCCAACCGGTCGCGCATCCGGTCCAGCGCCCAGAAGAGGTTTGCCGCCGTCGGCCGAGCCTCGGCCAGCAAGGTAAAATCCGCCTCCAGCGCCGCTTGCCAGTCACCGCCTTCGACCATCCTGGCCCGCGCTGCCAGCACGACACCATAGGCCGCACTGATGCCGATGATCGGTGCGCCGCGCACTGCCATCGAGCCAATGGCCTCGGCCACATCGGCGGCACGGGTGCAGGCGATCCAGCTTTCCTCGAACGGCAAGACACGCTGATCCAGCAGGTACAGGACGCCATCGCGCCAATCGATGGCCTTCACCTTCTCCGCAGCCAATAGTCGATCGCGCATCCTTCACCCCGTACTCATGAACAAAAGCCGCCGATTATAGCGATCCCTCCGCGAAGACGCTCGGGTATACTTCGCCATCCTTTATACCCCATGGAACCGTTCCACGATGCCCAAGCCTGCCGTTGCGCTCGACTTATTATTGCTGCCGACCTGGTTGGTGCCTGTCGAACCCGCCGGTGTAGTGCTCAAGGATCATGGCCTGGGCATTCGCGACGGTTGCATCGTGTTCATCGGCCCACGGGCAGAAGCCCTGAAGTGTAATGCCGCCCAAGTCCGTGAACTGCCCGGCATGCTGCTCAGCCCCGGCCTGATCAACGCCCACGGCCACGCGGCCATGACCCTGTTCCGCGGCCTGGCCGACGACCTGCCCTTGATGACCTGGCTGGAACAGCACATCTGGCCGGCCGAGGCCAAATGGGTCGATGAAGATTTCGTGCGCGATGGCACCGACCTGGCAATCGCCGAGCAGATCAAGGGCGGCATCACCTGCTTCTCCGACATGTATTTCTACCCCAAGATCGCCAGCGAGTGTGTTCACGACAGCGGTATTCGTGCACAAATCGCGATTCCGATCCTCGACTTCCCGATCCCCGGTGCCGCCAGCGCCGACGAAGCCATTCGTCAGGGCATCGAGTTGTTTGGCGACCTCAAGCACCACCCGCGGATCAAAGTCGCATTCGGCCCGCACGCACCCTACACCGTGGGCGACGAGAACCTGGAGAAAATCCGCGTGATCGCCGAGGAACTGGACGCGGCCATTCATATGCACGTTCACGAAACCGCCTTCGAAGTGCAGCAGGCTGTGGATAACACCGCTGAGCGACCAATGGCTCGCCTGGGACGCCTTGGCCTGCTGGGGCCACGCTTTCAGGCCGTGCACATGACTCAAATCAGCGACGAAGACCAGGCCTTGCTGGTAGAAAGCAATTGCAGCGTGATCCACTGCCCGGAATCGAACCTGAAACTGGCCAGTGGTTTCTGCCCGGTGGAGCGCCTGTGGCAGGCCGGTGTCAATGTCGCCCTCGGCACCGACGGTGCGGCGAGCAACAACGACCTGGATCTGCTCGGCGAAACCCGCACCGCTGCCCTGCTGGCCAAGGCCGTCGCCGGTTCGGCCACGGCTCTGGATGCCCATCGGGCGCTGCGCATGGCCACGCTCAATGGCGCCCGGGCGCTGGGCATCGAAGCGACAGTCGGTTCGCTGGAAGTCGGCAAGGCCGCCGACCTGGTGGCCTTCGATCTGTCGGGCCTGGCCCAGCAGCCGATCTACGACCCGGTGTCGCAACTGATTTATGCCACCGGGCGCGATTGCGTAAAACACCTGTGGGTGGGCGGCAAGCCGCTATTGGAAGATGGCCGACTGACCCGCATGGACGAATCAAGACTGATCGCCACGGCCCAGGCCTGGGGTCGCCGCATCAGCGGCCACAACGAATGACCACGCCCCTTGAGCCGCGGCTCGGGGCACCTGATTTTTCAAGCTTTTCGAGGATCTGCACATGAGCAACGTCGACCACGCCGAAATCGCCAAATTCGAAGCCCTGGCCCATCGCTGGTGGGACCGTGAAAGCGAATTCAAACCGCTGCACGACATCAACCCGCTGCGGGTCAACTGGATTGACGAACGGGTCAACCTGGCCGGCAAGAAGGTGCTCGACGTCGGTTGTGGCGGCGGCATTCTCAGCGAAGCCATGGCCCAACGCGGGGCGACGGTGATGGGCATCGACATGGGCGAAGCGCCACTGGCGGTTGCACAACTGCATCAACTGGAGTCGGGCGTCAGCGTGGAGTACCGGCAGATCACCGCCGAAGGCTTGGCCGAAGAGATGCCTGGCCAATTCGACGTGGTCACCTGCCTGGAAATGCTCGAGCACGTGCCGGACCCGTCCTCGGTCATCCGCGCTTGCTTTCGCATGGTCAAGCCGGGCGGGCAGGTGTTTTTTTCCACCATCAACCGCAATCCGAAGGCCTACCTGTTCGCCATCATCGGCGCCGAATACATCATGAAGCTGTTGCCGCGCGGCACTCACGACTTCAAGAAATTCATCCGCCCTTCCGAACTGGGCGCCTGGAGCCGTGCGGCCGGGCTGACCGTCAAGGACATCATTGGCCTGACCTACAACCCGCTGACCAAGCACTACAAGCTGGCCGCCGACGTTGACGTCAACTACATGATCCAGACCCTGCGCGAGGAGTAAGTCGATGCGTCTCAAAGCGGTTCTTTTCGACATGGACGGCACGCTGCTCGACACCGCGCCGGACTTCATCGCCATCTGCCAGGCCATGCGCGCCGACCGTGGCTTGCCACCGATGAACGCCCAGCACATTCGCGACGAGATTTCCGGCGGCGCCCGGGCGATGGTCGCGGTGACCTTTTCCATGGACCCGGAATCACCGGGGTTCGAGGAACTGCGCCAGGAGTTCCTCGACCGCTACCTCAAGGATTGCGCGGTCCACAGCCACCTGTTCGACGGCATGGCCGAAGTGTTGGCCGATATCGAAGCGGCCAACCTGATCTGGGGCGTGGTCACCAACAAGCCGGTGCGTTTCGCCGAGCCGATCATGCAGCAACTGGGCCTGGCCGAACGCTCGAAAGTGCTGATCTGCCCTGACCACGTGAAAAACAGCAAGCCAGACCCGGAACCGCTGACCCTGGCGTGCAAGATGCTCGACCTGGACCCGGCCAGCGTGCTGTTCGTGGGTGATGACCTGCGGGACATCGAGTCCGGTCGCAGCGCCGGCACCAGGACGTGTGCGGTGACCTACGGCTACATCCACCCGGACGACAACCCCCGGCACTGGGGCGCGGATGTGGTGATCGATCACCCCTCGGCGTTGCGCGAGGTGCTGGATAACGCGTTGTGCAGTTGCTGATGTGACTGTTGTTGCAGTGAAGGGAGTGATGTGGGAGCAAGGCTTGCCCGCGATGAAGGCGATGCGGTCTTTCAGGAATCGAGGCGCCTGTTTCGCGAGCAAGCTTTGCTCCCACATTGCGGAGATAAATCTCCTCGCCACAACAGCTTCTGCCAACCGATTGATTTGTTGAGGTTCTTTTATGTTTGATTATTCCGCCCGCCCCGACCTGCTCAATGGCCGGGTGATCCTGGTCACCGGCGCCGGTCGCGGGATCGGTGCCGCTGCGGCGAAAGCCTACGCCGCCCACGGTGCCACCGTGCTGCTGCTGGGCAAGACCGAAGCCAACCTGACCCAGGTCTACGATGAAATCGAAGCGGCCGGCCATCCGCAGCCGGCGGTGATTCCGTTCAACCTCGAAACCGCGCTGCCTCATCAGTACGATGAACTGGCGGCGATGATCGAAACCGAGTTCGGTCATCTGGACGGCCTGCTGCACAACGCCTCGATCATCGGCCCGCGTACGCCGCTGGAGCAGTTGTCCGGTGAGAATTTCATGCGGGTGATGCACGTCAACGTCAACGCGATGTTCATGCTCACCAGCACCTTGCTGCCCCTGCTCAAGCTGTCCCAGGATGCGTCCGTGGTGTTCACCTCCAGCAGCGTCGGGCGCAAGGGCCGGGCGTACTGGGGCGCCTACGGCGTGTCCAAGTTCGCCACCGAGGGGCTGATGCAGACCTTGGCCGACGAAGTCGACACCGTTGCCGCCGTGCGCGCCAACAGCATCAACCCCGGCGCCACCCGCACCAGCATGCGCGCCCAGGCCTACCCGGGGGAAAACCCGCTCAACAATCCGACGCCCGAGGAGATCATGCCGGTCTACCTGTACCTCATGGGCCCGGACAGCACCGGCGTCAATGGCCAGGCGTTCAACGCGCAATAATGAGCCCGACCGGCGTCGCGACGATTTCCCGTCGCGACACCGGCCCAGGTCGATGCCCAACGAGGCGAACCGCCAACTCCACGTCGCCGAGTCTGCCATAACTTACTGACAAGCTATTGATTTACAATCGGTTTTTATAGAAGTGAACCGAATGGCACGACTTTCGCTCTAAATATCCTCAAACACGCCATGTTCGGCGGGTAACGGACATCGAGACGAGATTTATGCCTGACAGGGAAAGCGGACTAAACTTAGCTCAATGGTCCTACGGGACTGAAGGACCAGTACGACGCGCAGCCCAAAGCCGCCACACCCAACCTGCCAGGACAGATTTAGCTTAGGGGCTAACGCCATATGAAAACGCCCACCCAGATCAACGCGATTGACTTCGACAGCGCCAAATTGCAGCGTCTGGGTCTTGGCCAGCCATCGCCGCTCGCGGCACGCTCCGTCAGTCTTTCGCAATTGCGCCAGCAACTGAGCCAGCAATTGCAGACCAGCCTGGAGCCACAGCGCATCCTTGGCCTGTTTTTCCGGGAAATCCAGCGGCTGGTGCCCCTGGATGCGTTGGCCTATCAGCATAAGGCCAGTGACCTGCGCCTGGAGTTCGGACAACGCGGGCATCACACCCTCAGCTATAACCTCAGCCATGAAGGCGAACACCTGGGTGAACTGGTATTCCGTCGCAACCAACGCTTCACCGAGCCGGAACAGAGCGACCTTGAATCCATCATGTCGACGCTGCTGTACCCTCTGCGCAACGCGCTGCTCTACCGCGCCGCCACCCAAAGCGCCCTGCGCGATCCGCTGACCGGTACCGGCAACCGCATCGCCATGGACCAGACGCTGATGCGTGAAATCGACATGGCCAAGCGTCATTCCCAACCCTTGTCAGTGCTGATGCTCGACATCGACCATTTCAAGCGCATCAACGATAGCCATGGTCATGGCGTTGGCGATGAAGTGCTCAAGGCCGTGGCCGAGTCGATCAAGAGCCAACTGCGCAACGTGGACATGGTGTTCAGGTTCGGCGGTGAAGAATTTCTGATCCTGCTGGCCAATACCAGCCGGGATGCTGCAGCCATGGTCGGTGAACGGCTGCGCTACGCCGCCCAGGCCCAGGATTATTTCGCCGCGAGCACGAGGATCGAGCTGACGGTCAGCCTGGGGTGCGCCACCCTGCTACCGGGGGAATCATCGGAAAGCCTGCTGCGCAGGGCCGACAGCGCGCTATACGTGGCCAAGCGCGAAGGCCGTAACCGACTGGCAATGGCCGGCTGAAGCAACGAAAGAATATAAGAACACCGACATCTTTGTGGGAGCGGGCTTGCTCGCGAAAGCGGTGGGTCAGCCTATGAATATGTTGAATGCACCGAAGCCTTCGCGAGCAAGCCCGCTCCCACAAGGTCTTGCAGCGACCACAAGCCAGCATTCACCCAAAAACAACTGTGGGAGCGAGCCTGCTCGCGATAGCGGCTTTGCAGTCAACCTCCCCGTCGACTGTCAGACCGCTTCGCGAGCAGGCTCGCTCCCACAGGTTGTGGCTATGTGTAGCTGTTATTAGCTCCCGGCCAATGCCAGGCGCTCACGGTGGGATGACGATTTACTCACCGTCTCCGCCTGTTCCAGTTGCATACAACGCTCCAGGAACAGGTACATGTAGTCATAGCTCTTGCACACGGCCTGGCGCAGCTCCGTTTGCAGGGTCTTGCTTGGGTTCATTCCCGCCAGCGTACAGATGATTTCCAGCGCTTCCCAAGGATGGGCATCGTCGTACTGGGCATGCATCTTCAGCCATTTCATCGCCCGTTTGCGGTCTTCCTCGGCGAAAGCGGCCGCGTAGACACCGCTGGAACACACCAGCGCCGACCACTCTCCCGTGGCCCCCTCAATGGCATAGTTGGTCGCGGCAATGGCCACGATCAGCGAATCCGAGGAACTGGTGTGCCAGCACCAGTGGCTCAAGGCATGCAGCTCAGGCGGCACATGCTGGGCTTGCAGGTCTTCCAGGGTCACGCCATGGGCGGCGCTCCAATTGACCCAGTAGTCGGCATGGTTGAGTTCGACACGAATGTTGCGCATCAGCCAGCGACGCGCCATGTCCTCGCCGGGGTGGCGGGCAAAGCGGGTCTTGGTGAGGTTCTGTGCCATGTATAAAGCGAACTGTTCGACGACCGGCCAACCACCAATGAGGTAGTGGCGCATGGTCCTGGCGCTGAGCTTGTTGTCGCGCATGCGCTGATACAGTTCGTGTTCGACAACCCGGCGCTTGCTCTCGCTGCAATCGGTAATGAGCTGCTGTGCCCATTTCGGATAGCTCGTGGCGTCCATGAGCGGGCCTGTTCGGTTGAATATGTCGATCACTGTCGGGCTCCTTTTGATTGTGATTTTCCAGATCAACAAGAGGTTCAGCGGAACGTGCCGGGGGCCTTGAATAACAACGGCTGGGGCCTGGCCGGCCGACATTGCAACGTGTCACAGGTAAACAATTGCGGGCGTTCGATCACATACCCCTGAGCGTAATCCACCCCTATTTCCAGCAATGCCTGCTCGATCTGGGCGGTTTCAACAAACTCGGCAATCGTGCGCTTACCCATGACGTGGCCGATGTGATTGATCACTTCGACCATTGCACGGTTAATCGGGTCGTCCAGCATATCCTTTACGAAACTCCCGTCGATCTTCAGGAAGTCTACAGGTAAATGTTTCAGGTAAGCGAATGAAGACATTCCGGCGCAAAAGTCATCCAGCGAGAAGTAGCATCCCAAGCCCTTGAGTTCATTGATAAAGCGAATTGCACTGCCCAAATTCGAAATAGCGCTGGTTTCTGTAATTTCAAAACAAATCATTTCTGGCGGAATCGAATAAGCCGCGAACTGTTTACGCAAAAAGTCGAGGAACGCTTGATCTCCGATCGTTGTGCCTGACAGATTGATCGCACACATCGCCATGGGCCCCGGTCGCGAATCATTCAGGCACTGGCGGATGATCTTGAAGACATTCTCCACCACCCAACGGTCCAGGGAGGTCATCAGGCCATAGCGTTCCGCTGCGGGAATGAAGCTGTCCGGCAGGATCATCCGCCCGGCTTCGTCATGCAGGCGCAACAGGATTTCAATGTGTCCACCGCCATGATCGCCCGGGCCCAGCGCGGCGATTTCCTGGGCGTAGAGGCAGAAGCGGTTTTCCTCCAGGGCCATGTGCAGGCGCTGGACCCAGGCCATCTCGCCAAAGCGCAGGGACAGCTCCGAGTCGTCGGCATGATAGACCTGGACCCGGTTGCGGCCCTTTTCCTTGGCCATGTAGCAAGCCATGTCGGCAGCCCGCAGGGACGCCTCCAGGGTCGTCGGCGTCTGGGCGATATGCACCAGGCCGATACTGACGGTGGTCACGAACGGCCGGCCCTTCCAGACAAAGTGAAGGTTCTGCACGGTCTGGCGCAGCCCTTCGGCGATTTTTTCCGCCGCGTCCGGCGAGCAGTTCTCCAGCAGGATCCCGAACTCATCCCCGCCCAGCCGGGCCAGGGTGTCGTTTTCCCGCAGCCCTGATTGCAACAAGGCGCAGATATGCCGCAGCAATTCGTCGCCTGCTGCATGGCCGCAGGTATCGTTGACCAGCTTGAACTGGTCCAGGTCGAGAAACATCAAGGCATGGCGCCCGACCTGGCGAGTGAGGTTGTGCAAGGCCTGCTCGAGGCGATACTCGAACTCCCGACGGTTGGCCAGGCCAGTCAGGGCGTCATGGGTGGCCTGCCACGACAGGTTGGCGATGTATTGGCGTTCCTGGGTCATGTCATGCAACACCAGCACCGCGCCGCTGACCTTGCCGGCATGGCGGATCGGCGCGCCCACCAGGGTGACCGACACGGTGCTGCCATCCAGGCGCTGGATCAGTTTCGAATGTTCGCTGGCGGCGCTGAGCCGGCCGCTGAGGATGTGCTCGATCAGGGTCAGCCCCTCGGTCTGGGCATTGTCATCGAGCAAATTGAACAGCGCGGCCAGGGGTAAGCCCGAGGCGTGTTCGGCTTTCCAGTGGGTCATCGCTTCGGCAGCGGGGTTCATGTAGGCGATGGCCCCTTCGACGTCGGTGGTGATGACCCCGTCGCCAATGGATTGCAGGGTGATCTGCGCCCGCTCTTTCTCCATCTGCAGCGCATTGGCAAACACCTGCCGCTGGGCGAGCAGTTTATGGGTACGCAACAACGCCAGGACGATCAACCCCAGGGCGGTGGCGAAATTGGTCACCAGCAAAAGCCGCAGAATGAACCGCGAGCCCTCGCCCAGTGCGTCGCTGAATGCCTTGGCGGCCGGGGTGACGGAATCGTTGATCGCAAAGATCTGGGCCTTCCAGCCGCGGATATCCACCTCCGTCGCCTGGCCTGCGGTAATGCTGCTGTGCATCTGCCGGGCGACGCTATCCAGCTCGATCAGGTAGCCGTCGCCCACCGTCCAGAGATCGATGGCTTCTTCCAGGTAACTGAAGTGACGGAAATTGAGGTACAACCAGATCACGCTGGACACGTCGTCAGGATGGTTGCCGCCTTTGAGAATCCCGAGCCGTGCCGCTTCCAGGTCCGGCGGTTCGCGGTCCAGCGCCACCCGTAGTTCATGGCCGCCTTCAGGTACGGCGATGGCTTGCTGGTACTTGCGGAAAATCGCCTCGTCGCGGCTGTCGGCGTAGAGGTTGAGGTAATAGATGGCGTCTTTCTGGCCCTTGGACCAGAGACTCTCCCCCGCCACGTAGCCGCGAACGGCGGACAGCACGTAAAGGCTGACGCCGCCAAGCAATGCCTGAAAGAGCACGACGGCGATAAAGGGCCAGACGATGCCCAGCAGCCGTGGTGTTGCGAGAGTCTGCTTTTGCTTCATGAGGTCCCTTGCACAGGTATTGCTGGACGAACACCCGCCAGAATTCCGCTCCTGACTCAATAGCCTAGGCTAGTTTTCACCCCTTCGAATGAATGGATGAACAGATCGACAGGCTTTGCGTGGAATTCGGAAAGATCGGCGTGTTTGCCTGCTTTTTTTCCGATACTAAGCGCAGAAAAACTCGGGAAACTCAAGGCTGCTGTATCTGTTGCAAATGACCGTAGAGTCGAGCGTAGAGGCCTCCTTCGGCAATCAACTGCAAATGGTCACCGTCCTCCGCGATTTGCCCTGCGTCGAACACCAATACCCGATCGGCCTGCTTCACCGCCGAGAGCCGGTGGGCGATGATCAGCGTGGTGCGTGCACTCAAAAAGCGCGCCAGTGCCTGGTGAAGGTTGTACTCGGTGGCAGCGTCCAGTGCCGAGGTGGCTTCGTCGAGAATCACCACCCGTGGGTCGGCCAGTACCATGCGGGCGATGGCCAGCCGTTGACGCTGCCCGCCCGACAGCCGCACCCCGGAACGCCCAACGACGCTCTCCAGGCCCTGGGGCAGCGCCCGTACGGTAGCATCGAGCTGGGCGATTTCCAGTGCTCGCCAGCAGTCGTCGTCACTGCACTCACGGCCCATGGCGAGGTTGGCCCGCACCGTGTCGTTGAACAGCGCCGGATGTTGCAACACCACTGCAACATTCTCGCGGATGGTCTCCAGGCCGATCTCCTGCTGCGTGGCGCCGCCGAAACGAATGCTGCCCGATTGTGGCGTGTAGAGCCCCAGTAACAACTGCACCAGGGTGCTCTTGCCGCCGCCGCTGGCACCGACAATGGCGACTTTCTCGCCCGGCGAGATGGACAAGTTCAACTGGTTGAGCACCAGCTCCTCGCCGTAACCGAAACTCAACCCCTGGATATCGATGCCCACGGTGTCACGGCCCTTGAACGGATCGACGCCGCCCGTGTACTGCGGCTCGTCGGCCCGGGCCAGCAGTTCATTGATTCGACTCAAGGCGCCGCCGGCAGCGTAATAGGCGTACTGCAAGTTCAACAGTTGCTCGACCGGCCCGATCATGAACCAGAGGTAGCTGAACACCGCCAGCATCTGGCCGATGGACAGGTCGGAGAACACCACGGTGAGCATGGCCGCTGCGCGAAAAATATCGATGCCGAACTGAAACAGCAAACCACTGGCGCGGTTCGAGGCGTCGGTTTTCCACTGCGAACTCACGGCGTAATCACGGACCTCCTTGGCACGCATCCCCAAACGACCAAGGAAATAACCCTGGCGGTTACCGGCGCGCACTTCCTGGATGGCATCCAGGGTTTCGGTCAAGGCCTGGGTGAAGCGTGAGGTGCTGTCGTTCTCCAGTTTCTTGAGGTGCTTGACCCGCTTGCCCAACTGCACCGTGGCATAGATCACCAGCGGGTTGAACAGCAGGATCAGCAGCGCCAGCTCCCAGTGCATCCACACCAGGATCCCGGCGGTGCCCACCAGGGTCAACATCGCCACCAGGAAACGGCTGAGGGTTTCGCCGATGAATTTGTCGAGGGTGTCCAGGTCAGTGACCAGGTGGGCCGCCACGGTGCCACTGCCCAGGCTTTCGTACTCGCCCAGGGAAATTCGCTTGAGCCGTTCGATCAAGCGGATGCGAATGCGATAGACAATGTCCTTGGCCAAGCGGGCGAACAAGCGCGCCTGCAGCACATTGAACAGCAATGCGCCACAGCGCAGGGCCAGGGTCACCAGCAACATCAGCCCAATGTAGCCAGCCGCGCGCTGCCACTGCGTGGGCAATGCCTGGTTCATGACTTTCAGGGCCGCATCGCCATGCCCCAGCAGCACTTCATCCACCAGCAGCGGTAACAGCAACGGGATCGGCACGCTGCACAGTGTCGCCAGCACGGCCACACCGTTGGCGATCCACAGGGCTTTTTTATGCTTGAGGGCCAGTCGACGGATTTGTGCCCAGCTCAACCGGTCGATGCGCTGCGAAGCCGATGTATCTGGCGGCCAGTCAGGCACAGGCCGCGCGCTCCAGCCAGCGGCCAAGCAAAGGCGACAGTTGGCTCAGGGGCTGGTAACCGTTGGTCAGCAAGGCCAACTGGCCATCACGCTCGGCCAACAGTGTGGGGAACCCGGCAATGCCCAAGTCCTGTACCCAGGTGAAATCCGCAGCGGTGGCCGCGTGTTGATCGGCGCGGTCGAAGGCCGCGGCGAATTCGATGCGTGGCAGCCCGGCCTGTTCGGCCAGCTCCACCAGCACGCTGGCGTGAGTGACGTCACGGCCTTGCACATAAAAAGCCTGCTGGATCAGCTTCACCAGCTTCCAGGCCAGGTCTGGAGCCAGGCTGCGGGCCGTCACCAGTGCCCGGCAGGCAGGCTCGGTGTCATAGACGAAACCGTCCGGCAACGCGCCTTCAAGCTTGAAGGGCTGGCCGGTGGCCTGGGTGACCGCCTGCCAGTGTTCAAGAATGTAGCGCCGGGTGGTCGGCTCCAGCGCCGAACCGCTGCCGGTGCGCAAACCGCCCACCACCAGGTGCAACTCCACCCCTGCGGCCTGCGCCTGCTCTACCAACGCCTCGGCCACCGGCGCAAAGCCCCAGCACCAGGAACACATCGGGTCCATCACATAGAGCAGGCGTGACGCCATGGTTCAAGCCTCGGAAGATGTTTGCTTGTAGTTGTAGCCGATCGGGTGCGGCATGTTGCGCGCCTTGGCCAACTCGATCTGCTTCTGCCGGTCGATGGCGCTGCGACGGGTCTTCTCGCTCAGTTTATCCCAGCAGTGCGGGCAGCTGATGCCAGGCACATAGTGCTCCGAGGCGCGGTCTTCTACGCTTACCGGGGTACGACAAGCGTGACATTGATCGTAGTCCCCTTCGCTGAGGTCGTGGCGAACAGTTACGCGGTTGTCGAACACGAAGCAGTCGCCGCGCCACTTGGTTTCTTCCTGAGGGACCTCTTCGAGGTATTTCAGGATGCCGCCCTTGAGGTGATAGACCTCGTCGAAACCCTGGCCGAGCATGTAGCTGGAAGCTTTTTCACAACGAATGCCGCCGGTGCAGAACATCGCGACTTTCTTGTGCCTGGCCGGGTCGAAGTTGGCCTTGATGTACTCGGGGAACTCACGAAAGCTGGTGGTCTTGGGGTCGATGGCGCCTTCGAAGGTGCCAATGGACACTTCGTAATCGTTACGGGTGTCGATCAACAACACTTCCGGATCGCTGATCAGCGCGTTCCAGTCCTGTGGTTCGACATAGGTGCCGACCTGCTTGTTCGGGTCCACGCCTTCGACGCCGAGGGTGACGATTTCTTTCTTGAGCTTGACCTTGGTGCGGTAGAACGGCTGCTCATCGCAGTACGACTCTTTATGGTCGATGTCGATCATGCGCGGATCGTTCTTGAGCCAGGCCAGCAGGCCGTCGATGCCTTCTCGAGTGCCGGAGACCGTGCCGTTGATGCCTTCGTCGGCGATCAGCAATGTGCCTTTGATGCTGTTGTCGAGCATGGCCTTGAGCAAGGGCTCACGCAGTTCGACGTAATCTTCAAGGGTGACGAACTTATACAGTGCCGCCACGACAATGGGTTGTGCCATGGGTGTTTCTCCAGGTGGCTACCCTCGTAAAGGGTGAACCGGATGCGAAAAAAAACGCGCCGGGTGAGCGGCGCGTTACGGATTCTAACAAAAAACAGGGGGGTTGCAGACAGCGATTGCTGTGGGCAACAGTGCCGTGAGGATCACGCTGTGAGAGCAAGACCCTGTGGGAGCAAAGCTTGCTCGCGATGCAGACACCTCGGTTTTTGAGAGACCGCATCAACTTCATCGCGAGCAAGCTTTGCTCCCACAGGGGCTCACTCCCACAGAGCCTTGCTCCCACAGGGCTTTGCTCCCACAGATTCAAGGCTTTGCCATCCACCGCAGCCCAATCAGTGCTTGCTGCCACCGGCACACGTCGGCGAAGCCGGGGCCGCGTCGATCTGCGCCCATTCTTCGGGGGTGTAGGTGTGCAGCGCCAACGCATGGAACTCACCCATCAGCTCGCCCAGCGTGCCGTAGACCTTCTGGTGACGCTTGACGCGATTGAGCCCTTCGAACTGCTGGCTGACCACCACGGCCTTGAAGTGGGTCTGCAGGCCACGGCTGTGCATGTGGCTTTCATCCAGCACTTGCAAGTGCTCGGGCTGCAGGAGCCCGAGTGTCGATTCGATGCGTTGTTGCATGCTCATACCAGGCTCCGCTTACGGCTTTTTCTTGGCTGGGGCGGCTTTTGGCTCGAGCTCGGCCGTCATGTCCGCGAGCAGTTTGTTGACCACCGGGACCGCGCTTTCAAGCTTGGCCTGGGTCAGTTGGGCCGATTGCTGGGTCAACTGCGGCATTTTCTCGAGGACTTTCTTGCCCAATGGCGATTGGTAGAAAGCGACCAGGTCCTTGAGCTCCGATTCGCTGAAGTTGCTGGTGTAGAGCTTGACCATGTCCGGCTTGAGCTTGTTCCAGCCGATGGCTTGGTCCAGCGCGGCATTGGCCTTGGCCTGGTAGGTTTCCAGGGTGGCTTTTTTCGACTCAGGGGCCTTGGTCTGTTCAAAGCGCTGGGCAAACATCTGCTGCACTTGCATGTACACCGGAGTGCCCAGTTTGTCAGCGTGCGCCAGGGTCAGGAACGCTTCGGCGCTGGCGTTGTGGCTGGCGGTATCGGCGAAAACAGGGCCGCTGGCACACACCAGAGCAACTGCGGTACAGATGGCACGAAGACGGGTCATCGAGTTTCCTTTCATTACAGGCGAGGTAAAACCCCAAGGGCGACCATTCTGCGCCTAAAAAACGCCGGGCCTCAACCCCGGAGCTTGTCGGGTCCGATTGACGGGCCGAACCCACCGCTCCTGGATTGAGGAATGATTGAGGGAACCGGAACCGCCCATCTGGGCCTAAACTGCGCATTCAGCCCTTAAGGAGTTTGACCCGATGAGCCGTATCGAAACCGACAGCCTTGGCCAGGTTGAAGTCCCGGACGATGCCTACTGGGGCGCCCAGACGCAGCGTTCCATGATCAACTTCGCCATTGGCAACGAACGCATGCCGCTGTCGGTGTTGCACGCCTTGGCACTGATCAAGAAAGCCGCCGCGCGGGTCAATGATCGCAATGGCGACCTCCCCGTCGACATCGCCCGCCTGATCGAACAGGCCGCCGACGAAGTGCTGGCCGGCCAGCATGACGACCAGTTCCCGCTGGTGGTCTGGCAGACCGGCAGCGGAACCCAGAGCAACATGAACGTCAACGAGGTGATCGCCGGGCGCGCCAACGAACTGGCCGGCAACCCGCGCGGTGGCAAGAGCCCCGTGCACCCCAACGACCACGTCAACCGCTCGCAGAGCTCCAACGACTGCTTCCCCACCGCGATGCACATTGCCGCCGCCCAGGCCGTCCACCAGCAATTGCTCCCGGCCATCAGCGAGCTGTCCGGCGGCCTGGCGGAACTGGCGGCGCGCCACATGAAACTGGTCAAGACCGGCCGCACCCACATGATGGATGCCACGCCGATCACCTTTGGCCAGGAATTGTCGGCGTTCATTGCTCAACTCGATTACGCCGAACGAGCGATCCGCGCCGCGCTGCCCGCAGTCTGCGAACTGGCCCAGGGTGGCACGGCGGTCGGCACCGGGCTCAATTCACCGCATGGTTTCGGCGAAGCGATTGCCGCTGAACTGGCGGCGCTGTCGGGCCTGCCGTTCGTCACCGCACCGAACAAGTTTGCCGCCTTGGCCGGCCATGAACCCCTGACCTCGTTGTCCGGCGCGCTGAAAACCCTCGCCGTGACCTTGATGAAGATCGCCAACGACCTGCGCCTGCTGGGCTCCGGACCCCGGGCCGGGTTCGCCGAGGTGAAACTGCCAGCCAACGAACCGGGCAGTTCCATCATGCCCGGCAAGGTCAACCCGACCCAGTGCGAAGCCTTGTCGATGCTGGCCTGCCAGGTCATGGGCAACGACGTGACCATCGGTTTTGCCGCCAGCCAGGGGCATTTGCAGTTGAACGTGTTCAAACCAGTGATCATCCACAACCTGCTGCAATCGATTCGCCTGCTGGCCGACGGCTGCAGCAACTTCCAACAGCACTGCATCGCCGGGCTCGAGCCGGATGCCGAGCAGATGGCCGCGCACCTGGAGCGTGGGTTGATGCTGGTGACGGCGCTGAACCCGCACATCGGCTACGACAAGTCTGCAGAAATCGCCAAGAAAGCCTACGGCGAAGGGCTAACCCTGCGTGAGGCGGCGCTGCAACTGGGGTACCTGACCGATGAAGAGTTCGATGCCTGGGTGCGGCCGGAGAATATGCTGGAGGCGGGTAGCCAGGGCTAAACGCCATCCCCCCTGTGGGAGCGAGCCTGCTCGCGATGAGGCCGGCAGGCTCGACATCTCTATTGCCTGTCAGGCCGCCATCGCGAGCAGGCTCGCTCCCACAGCGGGCTAACGCCCGACAGCCAAACGCTCGTGCCGGGCCCTGAGCCCGGCGATCAGCGACGGGCCCAGGGCAACCAGCGCCGACCCCAGCACCACCAGCACCGCCCCGCCATACCCCAGCAGATTGATCTGCTCGGCATGGACATAATCAGGCCACCACCAAGCCGCCATCGCCACTGCGGCGAACGTCACCAGCGGCGTGATCGCCAGCGTCGCGCTGACCCGCGAAGCTTCCCAATGGGCCAAGGCTTCGGCAAACGCACCATAGGCAATCAGCGTGTTGAGGCAGCATGCGAGCAACAGCCAGCCTTGCAACGGGCTCAATTGCAGCGCCGCCAACGGATGCACCCAGGGCGTGAGCAGCAACGCGCAGAACAGGTAGATCACCATCATCACCTGCAACGAATTCCACACCGTCAACAATTGCTTCTGACCCAGGGCATAAAACGTCCAGACCGTCGACGCCAACAACACCATCAAGACCCCGGCGGTGTAGTCGCTCAGGGACGTCAGCAACTCGCCCAGGCGCTGGTTGAAGAACAGCGCGAAACCGATCAGCAGCACCAGCAGGCCGATGCCCTGCCCCACACTGAACCGCTCCTTGAACACGAACAGGCTGGCGACCAGCAACATGATCGGCCCCATCTGCACCACCAATTGCGCGGTGCCGGGGCTCAGGCGGTTCAGGCCCATCAGGTAAAACACGTAGTTGCCCACCAGCCCGAGCACCGCCATCGCCACCAGCCAGCCGCCGCGTGGGCCAAGGACCTTGCGACTGGGCAGGCGCCGGGTGGCCGCCAAATAGATGAACAACAAACCGCCGGACACCATCAAGCGAAACCAGGTCACGGTGACCGGGTCCATCACTTGCAGCACTTGCTTGAGCTTGATCGGCAGGATTCCCCAGAGCAGGGCAGTCAGCAGGGCGAGGAACAGACCGTAGACCCAGCGACCGGACGATATGTGCATACAACCCTCGAAGCCCAAGACAAAGGACGTTCATTCTAGGCGTCTATTGCGTCACGACACAGGGACAGTTGGGCAGAGGCCGCCCATGGGATTGTAGGGGTCGTAGCCGTCGATCGGCTGGACAGGCGGGAATCAGGGACAACACATATGCTCATTTTAAACAGACCTCGCTGTACTCTGGAGACCCGACATGCTTGGAAAACGCGCCTTGGATCCTGCCCCTACGACTATTTTTCGCAGTGATCGGATCTGCCGGGTTAACGGCGAGTTTTATTTCAATACACGTGAGGGCACCCAGGAGGGTCCGTTCGCCACCCGCGAGGCGGCAGAAATGGAGATCGAAGCGTATATCCAGCGGATGCAGCAGCTGACTCAGGTTGCCAGCTAAACACTCTCACGGCTGGCGCAGCTCCTTGTGGCGAGGGGATTTACCTGTGGGAGAAACGCCCTGTGGGAGCAAAGCTTGCTCGCGATGCAGACACCTCGGTTTGAGAGACCGCATCAACTTCATCGCGGGCAAGCCTTGCTCCCACAGAGATAAATCCCCTCGCCATAAATAATCCCCTCGTCAGCGCCCGGTTATCTCACCGCCTCAAACAACCCCGTAGCCCCCATCCCGCCGCCCACGCACATGGTCACGATGCCGTAGCGCAGGTTGCGCCGCTGCAGCTCGCGCACCAGATGCCCCACTTGCCGCGAGCCGGTCATGCCGAATGGATGGCCGATGGAGATCGAGCCGCCGTTGACGTTGTACTTTTCGGGATCGATTTCCAGCCGGTTGCGGCTGTACAGACACTGGGAAGCAAACGCCTCGTTGAGTTCCCACAGGTCGATATCGGCGATCTGCAAGCCCTTGGCCTTGAGCAGCTTGGGCACTGAAAACACCGGGCCGATGCCCATCTCGTCCGGCTCGCAACCGGCCACGGTGAAGCCGCGAAAAAACGCCTTGGGCTTGAGCCCCAGCGCCAAGGCTTTTTCCAGGCTCATCACCAAGGTCATCGAGGCCCCGTCGGACAACTGCGACGAGTTACCCGCCGTCACCGAACCGTCTTCGGCGAACACCGGTTTCAGGCCTGCCAGGCTTTCGTAGGTGGTGTCCGGGCGATTGCAATCGTCGCGATCGACCACACCGTCGAGGATCTGCACAGCGCCAGTGTTCTTGTCCTCGACCCGGTACTTGACCGCCATCGGGATGATTTCGTCATCGAACAACCCGGCCGCCTGGGCCTTCGCGGTGCGTTGCTGGCTCTGCAAGGCGTAGCGGTCCTGCTCCTCGCGGCTGACCTGGTAACGACGGGCAACGATCTCGGCCGTCTGGCCCATGGGGAAATAGATCCCGGGCACCTGCTCCTTGAGCAGCGGGTTGATCAGGTTGTCGGTGTTGACGCTTTTCATCGTCAGGCTGATGGATTCCACGCCGCCCGCCACGATGATGTCGCTGCAACCGGAAGCGATCTGGTTGGCGGCGATGGCAATGGCTTGCAGGCCCGAGGAGCAGAAACGGTTGAGGGTCATGCCGGCCGTGCCGATGCCCAATTGCGAGAGCACCGCCACGTTGCGCCCGAGGTTGTAGCCCTGGGCACCTTCATTGGACCCGGCTCCGACGATGCAGTCCTCGACACTGGCCGGGTTGATGTCGTTGCGCGCCAGCAAGGCATCGACACAATGGGCCGCCATGTCGTCTGGACGGGTCATGTTGAACTTGCCGCGAAAGGACTTGGCCAGGCCGGTCCGTACGCTGTCGACGATCACCACTTCACGCATGGCTGTACCTCATTGTTGTAGTCGGTTGAGAGTGAATCGAGCATAAATCCACTGCATAACCGACTGCGACAATCATTCACCCCGCGTATGCGTGCCCATCGCCCTAGCCCTTCTTGTTCTTGCGAGCCTGTTTTGCAGTCCGCTCGAAAGCTGCCTCCAGCGCCTGGTTGAGGGTGCGCAACACCTTGACCCGCGCCCAGCGCTTGTCGTTGGCTTCCACCAATGTCCAAGGGGAAATCTCGGTGCTAGTGCGGTCGACCATGTCGCACACCGCCGCGCGGTAGGCGTCCCACTTGTCGCGGTTGCGCCAGTCATCCTCGGTGATCTTGAAGCGCTTGAACGGAATCTCCTCACGCTCCTGGAAACGCTCCAGCTGGGTTTCCTTGTCGATGGCCAGCCAGAACTTGACCACCACCACGCCGGCATCGGCGATCTGTTCCTCGAAGTCGTTGATTTCACCGTAGGCCCGCAGCCAGTCGGCCTGGCTGCAAAACCCTTCGACCCGCTCCACCAGCACCCGGCCGTACCAGGAGCGGTCGAACATGGTGAACTTGCCCCGCGCGGGAATATGCCGCCAGAACCGCCACATGTAGGGGTGGGCGCGCTCTTCTTCAGTGGGCGCAGCAATCGGCACGATGCTGTATTGGCGCGGGTCCAGGGCCGCCGCAACCCGTCGGATCGCCCCGCCCTTGCCTGCCGCGTCATTGCCTTCGAACACCGCCACCAAGGCATGCTGGCGCATGCGTTTATCCCGCAGCAGGCCGGCGAACCGCGCCTGCTCGGTGATCAGTTGCTCTTCGTAGTCGGCCTTGTCCAGGCAGCGAGTCATGTCCAGGCTGTCGAGCAGCGTGACCTGGCCGTCCAGCGCAGGCAACGGCGCCACGTTGACCTTTTGCGGCTTGATCTTCGACCGGTCCAGGGCCTGTCGCAAGCCGTCGAGCAGGATCCGCCCGACGGTGAGGCTGCGATAACAGCTGTCCATGCCTTCGATGACATGCCACGGCGCGTAATCGCGACTGGTGCGGCGCAGCACACGCTCGCCGTATTTGACGAACTTGTCGTAGGTCTGGGACTGCTGCCAGTCCAGCGGGCTGATGCGCCAGCTGTGCAGCGGGTCATCCTTGAGCCCCTTGAGCCGGGCCTTCATCTGTTTCTTGGAGAGGTGGAACCAGAATTTGAAGATCAGCGCGCCTTCATCGCAAAGCATTTTCTCCAGGCGCTCGGCACCGGCAATCGCCTGGTCGAGCCGCGGGTCCTTGAACTCGCCATGGACCCGGCCCTGCAGCATCTGGCTGTACCAGTTGCCGAAGAAAATCCCCATGCGCCCCTTGGCCGGCAGCATCCGCCAGTAGCGCCATGCCGGAGGCCGCGCCAGTTCCTCGTCGGTCTGTTGGTCGAAGGTGCGCACTTCGATCAGCCGCGGGTCCATCCACTCGTTGAGCAACTTCACCGTCTCGCCCTTGCCCGCGCCTTCGACGCCGTTGATCAACACGATGACCGGAAACCGGCCCTGCTGCTGCAACTCGAATTGCGCCTCCAGCAGCGCTTCACGCAGGGCCGGCACCTCGGCCTCAAAGGTGTCTTTATCGATGACATGACCGATTTCAGCGGATTCAAACATGGGCAGCTCCTTCCAAGGATGGCTCAAGACTAGCGGATTGGACGCGGCCCGGCGTAGTGATCGTTCCAACGCTCCGCGTGGGAATGAAGCCAGGGACGCTCCGCGTCCCAAAAAAGCCGAACGCGGAGCGTCCGTAGAGGCATTCCCACGCGGAGCGTTGGAACGATCGACAAGCAGACGAGGTAATCCAATCGGCTAGAATGGCCGCTCAGTTTTGACCGAGCCAGCCATGACGCCCATCCAGCAACACGCCCAACTCGACTGGGATGATCAGGGTCGCCCGCGTTCGCGGGTGTTCGACGATGTGTATTTTTCCGACCAGTCGGGGCTGGAAGAAACCCGTTATGTATTCCTTGAGCAGAACAACCTGGCCGAGCGTTTCGCGGCCCTGGCCGATGACGGGCGGCTGGTGATCGGCGAAACCGGATTTGGCACCGGCTTGAATTTCCTCTGCGCCTGGCAACTGTTCGAACAGTCTGCACCGGCAGGCGCCCGTCTGCATTTTGTCAGTGTCGAGAAGTACCCCTTGAGCCCCGAGGACCTGCGCCGGGCGCTGGCCTTGTGGCCGCAACTGAGCCTTCAGGCGGAGCAATTGCTTGAGCAGTACGTGGCGATCCATCAGGGTTTCCAGCGCCTGGTCTTGGCGGACGGACGGGTGACGCTGACCCTGCTGATCGGCGATGCCCTGGAGCAGTTGCCGCAACTGGACGGGCAGATCGACGCCTGGTTCCTCGACGGTTTTGCGCCGGCCAGGAACCCCGAGATGTGGACCGCCGAGCTGTTCGCCGAACTGGCCCGGCTGGCCGCGCCCGACGCCACCCTCAGCACCTTCACCAGCACCGGTTGGGTCCGGCGCTTGCTGAACGCGGCAGGCTTCAAGATGAAGCGCACGCCGGGCATCGGCCATAAGTGGGAAATCCTGCGCGGTGTGTTTCTTGGCTGGCCGGAGCAGACGCCGGCACCGTCTGCAGCAAAACCCTGGTACGCCCGCCCCGTGCTGCCAACCGGCGAACGCCGGGCCCTGGTGATCGGTGGCGGCCTGGCCGGTTGTGCCAGCGCCGCGAGTCTCGCCGCGCGTGGCTGGCAGGTGACGCTGCTGGAGCGTCATGCCGGGTTGGCCGAGGAAGCTTCCGGCAACCCCCAGGGCGTGCTGTACCTCAAGCTGTCAGCCCACGGCACCGCGTTATCGCAGATGATCCTCAGCGGCTTCGGCTACACCCGGCGTGTGCTGGAGCAACTGCAACGCGGCATTGACTGGGACGCCTGCGGCGTCTTGCAATTGGCCTTCAACAGCAAGGAAGCCGAGCGTCAGGCGCAACTGGCCGAGGCGTTCCCGAGGGATTTACTGCATACCCTCGATCAGTCCGAGGCCCAGCTTCGGTCCGGCATCGGCCTGGCCTGTGGCGGCCTGTTTTACCCCGAGGGCGGCTGGGTGCATCCGCCGGCGTTGTGTCGCTGGCAAGCCTCGGGCACGACGATTGACGTGCAGCACCATCATGAAGTGTTGTCACTGCGCCGCGTTGACGGCCAATGGCAGGCATGGGACGGCGAACGCTGCCTGGCCAGCGCGCCGGTGGCGATCCTCGCCAGCGCCGCCGAAATCAAACGTTTCGAACCGGCCGCCGACTTGCCACTCAAGCGCATTCGCGGGCAAATCACCCGACTGCCGCAAACCAGCCGCAGCCAGAGCCTGGCGACCGTGGTGTGCGCCGAAGGCTATGTGGCTCCGCCGCGGCTGGGCGAGCACACCCTGGGCGCCAGTTTCGATTTCAACAGCGACGACCTGACGCCCACGGTCGCCGAGCACGCCGGCAACCTGCAGATGCTCGAAGAAATCTCCCAAGACCTGGTGGACCGCCTGAACGCTGGCAGCCTGGACCCGGAACACCTCGAAGGTCGCGCGGCGTTCCGTTGCACCAGCCCGGACTACCTGCCGATTGTCGGACCGTTGGCGGACCGCCAGGCCTTTACCGAGGCCTATGCGGCCCTCGGCAAGGACGCCCGCCAGGTGCCGGACACTGCCTGCCCGTGGCTCGACGGCCTGTACATCAACAGCGGCCACGGCTCCCGCGGCCTGATCACCGCCCCGCTGTCGGGCGAACTGATCGCCGCCTGGCTGGACAACGAACCCCTGCCCCTGCCCCGCAGCGTGGCCGAAGCCTGCCATCCGAACCGGTTTGCGTTGCGGGCATTGATTCGGGGTAAGGCCTAGCGCAGATGGATGGCTCACCACAAATCCTGTGGGAGCTGAGCTTGCTCGCGATGGC